>DATCEL010000185.1:0-3481 GCA_036510115.1 Caulobacteraceae bacterium | reverse complement strand
CCGACCCGCCCCCGGCGTCATCGACCGACAGCTCCTACGCGCCCGCGTCCGCCCCCCCGCAGCCAACTCCCGCGCCTGCCGCGGACACTTCGACCGCCGCCTCCGCCGACCCGTCATCGACGTCGCCGGCCGCTACGTAACTCGCTTCCGAGTCCTAGAGGGGGCATCGACGCCAACGGTCGACGATCCAACCGTCGCGCCCTAAGTTACGCTTGATCAGCGTCCATGCGGCCGTCGGGGAACTCAACATGAAAGTCTTATTTCTGGCGGCCCTCGCCACCGTAGCGTTAGCCGCCGGCTCGGCCCTCGCCGCCGCCGCGCCGGCTTCCGTGGTCGGCGCGATCGCCGATCCGTCGCGGCCGAAGGACGACCGGGCGACCGACGCCTCGCGCGATCCGGCCGATACGCTCGCCTTCGCCGGCGTGAAGCGGGGCATGATCATCGGCGAGTTGTTTCCCGGCGGCGGTTACTACACGCGGATGCTGAGTGACGTGGTCGGACCCAAGGGCAAGATCTACGGCCTCGAGAACGCCGGCTGGGACGACGCGGTCAAAGCCGACCAGCAGATCATCGCCGAGCCCGGCCGCAGCAATTTCGCCCTCGACGTGGAGCCCTTTGGCCAGTTCAAACTGCCGCGAAAGGTCGATCTGTTCTGGATCACCCAGAACTATCACGACCTGCACATCGCCAAATATGGCGCGGTGGATATGGCCGCTTTCAATCGCCATGTGTTCGCCTCGCTGAAGCCTGGCGGGGTCTATTTCATTCTCGACCACCAGGCCAATCCGGGCGTGACGACCGCCCAAATCGCGGTGCTGCATCGGATTCCGAAGACGCAGGTGATCGCCGAGGTTACCGCCGCCGGGTTCAAGCTGGTGGGCGAGGGCCGGTTTCTGAACCGGCCCAGCGACGACCACAGCAAGACGATCTTCGATCCGGCCATCCGCGGCCAGACCGATCAATACGCCCTGAAGTTCGTCCGACCGTAAGCCGCGTCTGGCCGGAAGTCGCAACCAGCGCAGTCTGCCAGGGCGAAGATCGGCGCCAACGCAACAGGGCCGATGAACGCGGCCGTAAGTTTCAAGACCGTCGCTTTACCTCTTCGGCCCGCCCAGCGCGGCAAGCTGGAATGCCCTAGGTTCGAGGCACTCGTCATCGACCGCAAGGCCTCGGCCGAGTTGGCCCGTCTAGTCGGCCATGGGCGTCGCGGCCAGATCGATGACGCACATCTCGCCGTAGGTCTTATTCCGTCCGCAGCCGACGCCGGCCAGTTTGAAACTCAAGCTGAAGAGGTCGCCACGATGAAAGTGGCTGGGGCTAGTGGCGTCGATGATCAATTGGCGGACTACGCCGGTCGCCTGGGCCTGGGCCAGCGAGATCTCTTCGCCCACGATCATGGCGTAGAGGCATGTGGCCTGGATCCGGCTCATCGGCGTCGAGCCGTCCGTGCCGGTGTGGCTGGCCCCGCCGATCGGCCCCTGGTCGGCGGCCTCGCGATGCGCCGCAGTGGTCAGTCGATCGTCCGGCGCCAGCGGCGGCAGCGGCGCCTGACGCTCCAGGAAAGCGACCGCTTCGCCGGCGTCGACTCCTTTCAGAGTGCGTCCGTACCCTTGCGGATCGGTCCTGGCGCGGTTGATCTCCGTAAGGACCGCCGCGTCCATCGGTGAAGAAGGCTGGGAGACCGCCGCGGCCGCCGGGCAGCCGATCCCGCCGCCGCCCATGGCCACGGCCTGGCTTCCGGTGCGCCCCGGGACGATCATGCCGTAGGTCCCGCACTTCTCCTTCTCGCAGTCCTTCAGCTTCGTCCACAGCGACTTGAGCTTGGCGTCCAGGGCGGCGCCCTTGGCGCCGAGCGCCGTGACCTTGGCCTTGGCCGCGCCCAGCGCGGCCTTGTCCGCCTGAACCTTCGCCGGCGTCGGGGCGGGTATGCCCAACTCCTTGTCACCGCCCTGGCTATCGATATCGACCTGGGATTTGGCCTGTTCCAGCTCAGTCTGGGCGCGGTTTTGCTCGTCGTTCAAGGCCTCGCGCTCCTTGGCGGCGGCGTTGATCTGATCTGCCTCCGGCCGGCACTTCTCGCAGTGAGTTGTGACCTTGAGCCAGCCGTCGACGGTGGTCGGCGGCGGCGGAGGCGGCGTTACCGTCGCCGTAGATGGCCCGGGCGTGACACTTGTCGTCGGCTTGACGGCGAAGGCGGTCCGCAGCTTCCGGTGCGAACACGGGCAATCGACATCCATGTCGACCTTGGGCTCGCCGGGGACCCAGGTGATAGTCTTCTTGTCCTCGCCGACCTTCATCAGCATCGGACCGCTGTATGAAACCCACCATTCCCCAACCTTCACGCCAGCGCCGGCGCCCTGGCCGGAACAGTGGCAATCGCCGTGCATGTAGACGTAGTAGCGGCCATGAACGATGTCCCACTCGGCTTTCAGCTCATAGGTGCAGGCGTCGCCGAGTCCGCAGGAACCATCTTGTTCAAACACCTCGAACTCCGGCGCCTTGTCGTCGGAGAACAGCTTTTCGAGCCGATCGAACACGCTGTCCTCGGCCTGACCCTTGGCGGCGTCGGCATATTGCCCGGCCAGCCAGTCGAGAGCCCCGCCTTCGCCCGCCGCCCCTAGTCCGCCAACCGCCAGGCCGATGGTCTTGGCCCCCGTCGTGAGCACCAGGCTCGCGCCTTCCTTGAAACTGGTTTTGTAGCTCAGGTTGCTGAGCACCGAGAAAACCTGGTTGTAGACCGGCAACTTGCAGGTTTCGGAGGCTTGACCGCGCATGTCGGGCTTGGCTGACTCTTCCCGCACGCGATCGAGAATGGCCTTCATGGCGGCGCTCTGGTCAGTGCCGAACAGCCATTCCTTGCCTCCTTCCTTGGCCTTGTCCGTCAACCACTCCTTGCCGTGATCGCGCAGGCCGTCGAGCACCTGCGACGGATCCAGCGCCCAAGCCGGCGCCGCCACACTCAACAACGCGGCCAATATCAGGCCCAACGGGCCCCAACGTTTCATGATCGCCCCACCCGGGCGGCGCCACTATCGGCATCCAGCTCAGCTTGTGCCAGAGGGCGGCTGGCGTCCAGGGAAATGTCTGAAGAATTCCGCCGCGGCGGAGGCGATGGCGCGCTCGGAGCGATTCGAACGCCCGACCCCCAGATTCGTAGTCTGAAATTAGCACCCACGCAGGCGTAAGTGCCTGCACGCTAGAGTTCTACTACGTCGCTTAAACTCACTGTAATCACTTGCATTATTCGCACTGTCGCGCATGATGGCGTGGCGATCCCCGTAGACTTGTTTTCGGACAACCACCGTTCTAACACCGTTCTAAAAGATGGCCGTAGCCCGCATCGCCTTTTCCGACAAGACCGTGGCCGCGACGCCCTTCGCGGTCAAAGGCCAGATCATTGTCCGGGATGCGGACCTCCCGGGGTTCTTCCTCAAGGTGGGCACGCACACCAAATCGTACATGATGCAGGGCGATCTTTGGG
>DATCEL010000184.1:0-2857 GCA_036510115.1 Caulobacteraceae bacterium | reverse complement strand
AGGCCATGAACCGGGGGCACGCGGCCGAGGCCTATCTGCGCACCCTCGAGGCGGTGCGAGCGGCGAGGCCGGACATCGCCATCTCCGGCGACTTCATCGTCGGCTTTCCCGGCGAGCGGGAGACGGATTTCGAAGCCACGCTCGCCCTGGCGCGGGAGGTTGGTTACGCCAGCGCCTTTTCGTTCAAATACTCTCGCCGTCCGGGAACGCCCGGCGCGGCGATGGGCGGCCAGGTGGCGGAGGCCGACAAGGAAGCGCGGCTGGCGAGGCTCCAGGACGTGCTGAACCACGACCGCCACGCATTCAATTCGGCCCTTGTCGGACGCGCCGTGCCGGTTCTGTTCGAGAGACCGGGCCGGCACCCGGGCCAACTCTCTGGCCGCAGCCCCTATCTGCAAGCCGTCCACTGCGAGGGGCCCGCCAGCCTCGTCGGCCAGGTCGAGACGGTCGTCATTCGCGGGGCCGGGGCCAACAGCCTGGCCGCCGAACGGGTGCTGGAGACCGCTTGAGCCGGGGGACCTCAGAATTTCTCCCCCTGAGCGAGGCGGCGGTGCGCGCCATCGCCGGTCCGGGTGGTCGCCACGCCGCACTGATCGAGGACGCCTTCCACGTGCTCATCGAAACGCCGGGCGGCGGAGTGAGCCTGAACGGCGAGGCCAGGGCCAGGCGCGCCGCGCGCGAGACCGTCGAACGACTGGATGGCCTCGTCGCCTCGGGCCAGGAGGTGACGCCCGCGGACGTCCGCGTCGCCATTGATCTGGCCCGCGTTGGCGCGCCCCAGGCGGGACCTGCGGCGCGGCGCGGGGCGGTGGCGGCCAAGACACCCGGTCAGGCGCGCTATCTGCAGGCGCTCGAGACCCATCCGCTGGTCTTTGGCCTCGGGCCCGCGGGCACCGGCAAGACCTTTCTCGCCGTCGCCCATGGCGCCGAGCTCCTGCGGGCGGGCGAGGTTGAGCGGCTGGTGGTGACCCGGCCGGCGGTCGAGGCCGGTGAGCGCCTGGGCTTCCTACCCGGCGATCTGAACGAGAAGGTCGATCCCTACATGGCCCCGGTTTGGGAGGCGATGACCCGTATCCTCGGGGCCGACCCGCTGCGCCGGCGGCGCGACAGGGGAGAGATCGAGGTGGCGCCGATCGCCTTCATGCGCGGACGCACCCTGGCCCACGCTTTCGTCATCGTCGACGAGGCGCAAAACACCAGCCGCCTGCAGATGAAAATGGTCCTGACCCGCCTGGGCGAAGGCTCGAGCATGGCCGTCACCGGCGATCCCAGCCAGGTCGATCTCGTTGATCGATCGGACTCCGGCCTCGCCCACGCGGTGTCGATCCTGGACGGCGTCGAGGGCGTTGCGGTCGCGCGCTTCACCGTCGCCGACATTGTCCGTCATCCGCTGGTCGGGCGAATCGTCGACGCCTACGACGCTGACGCGGTCGGCCGCCGGCCGTGATCGAGATCGAAGTCGAAGACGAGTCATGGGCGCGCGCCCTCAGCGATCCCGCCGGCCTGGCGCGGGAAGCGGCGGCCCTGGCGGCGAGAAATGCGACCGGCGAGATCGCCATCCTGCTGGCCGACGACGCCACCTTGCGCCGCCTCAATGCGCGCTACCTCGGCAAGGACCGGCCGACCAATGTGCTCGCCTTTCCCAGCACCGCGGCCGGGAGCCTGGGCGACGTCGCCCTGGCCTTCGGCGTCTGCCAGGCGGAAGCGGCCGAACAGGGCAAATCCCTGGCCGATCACCTGCGCCATCTGGTTATCCATGGCGTGCTGCATCTGATCGGCTATGATCATGTCGGCGACGAAGACGCGGCCAGCATGGAATTGCTTGAGCGCCAACTTCTGGCCGAGCTCAGCATCCCGGATCCCTACGCTTAAGATCGATGTCCGAACCCGACCCTGACAGTAGCCGGCAAAAGCGGCCCTCGTGGTTCGAGCGGCTGGGTTTGTTTGGCCGCAAACGCGACCCTGACGGCGAGGCCGGAGGGCCGGCTGGCGCCGTCCTGATGGATCAGGCGCGCGCCTTCCAGACTCTCACGGTCGCCGACGTGATGATTCCTCGCGCCGACGTCCAGGCGGTGGAGCTTTCCACCTCGCTCGAGGCGGTGATCGCCGCTTTCGCCGAGAGCGAGCACTCCCGGCTGCCGGTTTATCGCGAAACGCTCGACGATCCGGTGGGCGTCGCTCACCTGAAGGACGTGTTTCGTCTGATCGCCGACGCCAAGGCGCGAGCGGCCGCGGGTCCGGCGGTGCTACGCCGCATCAAGCGGGATCTGCTCTATGTCCCCCCCTCGATGCGCGCCGCCGATCTGCTCGTGCGCATGCAGGCGAGCCGAATTCACATGGCGGTGGTCATCGACGAATTCGGCGGGGTCGATGGGCTGGTCACCATGGAGAACGTGCTCGAAGCGGTGGTCGGCGAGATCGACGACGAACACGACGAGGCCCAACTCCTGCAGATTGTCGGCCACCCCGGCGGAGTCTTCGAGGTCGATGGCCGCGCGCCGCTGGAGGATCTCGAGCACGCGCTCGGCTGCATGCTGATCACCGACGACATGGACGACGAGGCCATCGATACCGCCGCCGGCCTGGTAACCGGCCTCGCCGGGCGGGTGCCGCAGAGAGGCGAGGTCATCGCCCATCCGGCGGGGTTCGATTTCGAAGTCACCGACGCCGATCCTCGGCGGATCAAACGCCTGCGCGTCCGTCCGCGGGCCGCCGGTGGCTAAGGCGCAAGCGCGGGGCGCTTCGCCCTGGGTGGCGAGAGGGCTCGCCGTCGTCGCCGGGGCCCTCCCCGCGCTCGCTCAGCCGCCCTTCGGCTTTCTCCCCGGTCTGCTGGGCTACGCCCTGCTGTTGACCCTGA
>DATCEL010000183.1:0-2110 GCA_036510115.1 Caulobacteraceae bacterium | reverse complement strand
TCCCCCCGCCGAGCCGACGTGGGCGAAGTTCGGCGGCAATCCGGGCCAAGGGGCGATTCTGTTCGGACGGTTCAGTTGCGGCGCCTGCCATGAGGTCGCAGGCGTCGTGGGGGCCAATGGCAAGGTCGGACCCCCGCTATCGACCTTCGCCGATCGCACCATGATCGCCGGCGTACTCCCAAACACGCCCGAAAACCTCGTGCGCTGGCTTCGCCAGCCTCAGGCCGTAGTCCCCGGCAACGCCATGCCCGATGTCGGTCTTTCCGACGCCCAGGCGCGCGACATCGCCGCCTACCTCTATCGAGGGCGCTGACGACGATGGCCGTCCGGCTATGGCGAGCGATCGTGGGCTTTGCCACCTCGCCGAGGGATCTGTTGATTTGGGTGGCCGGCGGCGTCTGCGCCCTAGCGGCTATCGGGATCGGCGCGCTGGTGGTCGTCGAAGGCGGCCTATTCAACGCCACCGCCAGTACGCCGCACATTCCCATCGTCGCGGTCGCGGCGCACACCGCGTTCATTCGCTCGGTCGAGGTTCGCGCCGAAGGCATCAAAACGCCAGCGCATTTCACCGCGGTCGAGGTGAAAGCCGGATTTCGCGATTACGATGCTTCCTGCTCGAGCTGCCACGGCGCGCCTGGAGTCTCCAATGCAGGCTGGGCCCATACGATGACGCCCCCTCCGCCTTACCTTGAAGACGCCGCCCGTCGGTGGCGCCCGCGAGAGCTTTACTGGATCGTTGGCCAAGGCGTGAAGATGACCGCCATGCCTGCCTGGGCGGAGGTGCGCTCAAAAGACCAGGTGTGGGACCTGGTCGCCTTTCTGGAAGCTCTGCCTTATCTCAGCGCCGCCGACTACGCGCGGATGCGGAGAGCCGCCGGTCCCAACGGCGCCGGATCGGCCATTCAAGCGCCCGGCGCCTCGCGGCCCGCCACGTAGGGTCATTTTCCGCGCCGACTGACGTGCGCGCAACGCGATCAGGGGTTTAACCGCTCCGCCGAACGGGAGTCGGCAGGTGATCGAGGGCCGCTTCACACTCGACCATGTAGTCTCGGACCACGGGAACCGCGTCCACGCGCCTGGCGAGTTGAATCTGGAAGACGAACAGGCCGGCGTGGCGGAAACCCATCTCGCTGGCGGCGAGATAGCACTCCCACATTCGGCAAAAGCGCTGATCGTAGACCCCGGCGATCGTCTCCCGCGCCGCCAGGAACCGCTCCCGCCAATGGCGCAGGGTCTCGGCGTAGTGCAGGCGCAGAACCTCGATATCGGTGATCCACAGCCCGGCTTGCTCGACCGCCGTGGTGACCTGCGACAGGGCCGGGATATAGCCGCCAGGAAAGATGTATTTGCGGATGAACGGATCGGTTACGCCGGGGCCGTCCATGCGGCCGATGGAATGGATGACGGCGACGCCGTCGTCGGTCAGGAGGGAGCGGACTTTTTCGAAGAAGGCCCGGTAGTTGGGCGCGCCGACGTGTTCGAACATGCCCACCGAGACGATGCGGTCGAAGGGCCCGGAAAGGTCGCGGTAGTCGGCGAGCGCGAACTTGGCGCGGTCCTCAATGTGCGCGTCAGCGGCGCGCCGGCGCGCGACGGCCAGTTGCTCGCTCGACAGGGTCACGCCGGTGACGCGGACTCCATGGTCGGCCGCCAGTTGCAGGCCGAGGCCGCCCCAGCCACAGCCAATGTCTAGAACGCGCTGGCCTGGGGCGAGGCGCAACTTGGCGATAATATGCGCCTTCTTCGCCGCCTGGGCCTGGTCGAGGGTCATGCCCGGACGCGGGAAATAGGCACAGGAATATTGCATATCCGCGTCCAGAAAGCTGCGGTAGAGATCGTAAGAAAGATCATAGTGATGATGGACGTTGGCGCGGGCGGCGTTTCGATCGTTCCATTGCCGCTTGAGCCGCAGCAGCGCGCGCCAGCCTCGCCCGATCGGGCCGGGTCGCGCTCGTGGACCGGTCGGATTGCGTCCGACCAAAGCGAGAAGGGCGGCGATGTCCCCACGCTCGAAGCTCAGGTCACCACTCTTATAGACCTCTCCCAGACCCAGACCCCGCTTGCGGAGGATCTCACGGGCGGCCTTGTCGCTCACCCGGACCCGGACCCG
>DATCEL010000182.1:0-2803 GCA_036510115.1 Caulobacteraceae bacterium | reverse complement strand
CCCGATCACGAAGCTGGCGAACATGTAGGTGACCACGTGGCCGCCCAGCAGGTTGCCGAAAAGTCGCATCGCCAAGGTGAGCGGCCGGACCAGGAACGAAATGATCTCGAAGGGGGCCATAACCAGGGCCATGGCCGGGTGCATGGTCGAGGGCCAGAAGAGCTTGAAGAAGCCCAGGCCGTTGCGCCAGAAGCCGACCACCAACACCGTCGTGAAGGTCATCACCGCCAGCGCCGCGGTCACGGCCAGTTGGGCGGTGACGGTGAAGCCGCCTGGGGCCAGGCCGATCAGGTTCATCACCGCGATGAGCAGGAACAAGGTGAGTACGAAAGGCAGGAAGGGGCGGCCGCGATCGCCGATGATGCCGCCCGTCAAGACTCCGTCAACGACGACGTAGAGCATCTCGGCCGCCGCCTGCATGCGCCCCGGCACCACCTGTCGCCGCGCCGCGGTGAGGAAGAACAGAGAGATCAGCCCCGCCGAGATGATCATGAACAGCACGGTATTGGAGATCGACAGGTCAATGGCGCCCAAACCCGGAATTTGCACGGGCTCGATGGGCACGACCTTGCGCACCAGAAACTGTCCCATCGGCTCTATGGCGGCCATTGCTTAAGCCTTGATCCTTCGCGTCTCAGTCGTCGTCATCATCACTACCCGGCGCGGCCGGGGCCGGCTTGGCATCCGCCTTGGCGCTCATCGCCGTCGCCGTGCGGACGGCGGCGTACACCGAGAAGCCGACGCCAACCAGCAGACCAATCAGCACCCCGAAGGGCGCCGTGCCGGCCAACCGATCGACGAGCCATCCCAGACCCAGGCCGGCCAACACGCCGCCCAGAATCTGGCCGAGCATGCGAAAGCCGTCACTCGCGGAATCGCCCAGCCCCAACGAAAGGGGCTTGGTCGAACGAGAAGCCGTGAACGCGTCCAGCCTATGATCGAGGTTCTCGAGCGCCCCACGGCTGGTTTCGTCAGGCTCTGGCATGGACGTTGCGGTCTTCTCAGCCACCCTGGCGTCCAGACCTCGGCCCGGCCAGGTCGGCGCGGAAACTATACACGCGGGCATGACCCGTCAAGACTTCGTGATCTGTAGTTAAATAGCTGAAACGTTGGAGAAAAATTATGTAGCGGCCATGGCTTCGGCCGCTCGCAGATCGACCGACACTAGTTGCGAGACGCCGGGCTCGCGCATGGTGACACCATAGAGCCGGTCCATGCGACTCATGGTGAGCGCGTTGTGGCTGATGACGATGAAACGGGTCGAGGCGCGCGCGCGGATCGCCGCCAGGAGGTTGCAGAAGCGTTCGACATTGGCGTCGTCGAGGGGCGCGTCGGCCTCGTCGAGCACGCACACCGGGGCAGGATTGGCCAGGAACACCGCGAAGATCAGAGCCATGGCAGTCAAGGCCTGTTCGCCGCCGCTCATCAGACTCATCACCGCCATGCGCTTGCCGGGGGGACAGGCGAGAATTTCCAGGCCAGCCTCCAGCGGATCGTCCGATTCCACCAGACGAAGCTCGGCCTGACCGCCCTGGAACAGGGTGACGAAGAGATCGCGGAAATGGCCGTGAATGATCTCAAAGGCAGCCAGGAGCCGGGTGCGGCCCTCGGCGTTCAGTTCGCCAATGCCCAGACGCAGTTTGGCGAGGGCGCCGGCAAGATCCGAGCGCTCGGCCGCAAGCTCGGCGACGCGCGCGGCGAGGTCCGCCGCTTCCTCTTCGGCGCGCAAATTGACCGGACCCATGGCGTCCCGTTCGCGTTCGAGGCCCGCGAGCCGCGCTTCTCCCGCGCCGGATTCGAGGTCGCCGGCGATCTCAGCGCCGAACCTCGCCTCCAGCTCGGCGACCCCATGGTCGCTGACTGCCGCGAGCGCTTCCGCATGCTCGGCGAGACGCTCGCGGGCGGCATCGAGCCGGGCGTCCAGGCTCGCGCGGGCCTCGCGCGCGTCGGCGGCGCGACCGTCGGCGGCGCGAGCGTCGCGATCGGCATCGCCGCGCGCGGCCTCGGCGAGCGCCAGGGCGTCGGCGCCCTTGGCCTTGCGCGCCTCGGCGCCGGCGAAGTCGTCGAGAATGCGACCGCGCCGCGCCTCGGTCCTGGCCGGGGCCGCCCGCGCGCTTTCCAGGAGCGCGGTTGTCGTCTCTCTCGCGCCCGCCAGGTTTTCCCGCCGACGCTGCGTACTCCGCATCCGAGTGGCCCAATCGGCGCGTTCCGAGGTCAGTGACGACAGCCGACGGCCACGCGCGTCGCGTTCACGGACTTCAGCGTCGAGCGCCAGCCTGGCGCGCGAGGCTTCGTCGCGCGCCGATCCCGCTTCAACCCGCGCTGCCGTCAAGCCGTCCCGCAGGCCGGTATCGATGCGCCGTTCCACCTGTTCGGCCGCGCGCAGGGAGACGGCCTGTGCCGCTTCGGTTACCTCGCGTTCGAGCCGCTCGACTGTGTCGGTCAGTCGCCGCACGCGGGCCTCTCGCCCGGCGGAGGCCTGTTTTCGGCTTTCCAAACCTTGTTGGGCCTGGACGAGCGCCGCCTCCGCCGTTCCCTGAGCGTTTCGCGTCGACCGCAACCGCGTCTCGGCAACCTCGACCGCGCTCGTCGCCTCGGCGTGCGCGGTCTTCGCCGCCTCGGCCGCCGGGCCCAGCTCGGTCAAGCTCGCCTCCAACGCCGCCCGGCGGGTCTTCTGCTCCAGCCGCGCCTGCGCCGGCCTGGGCGCGCTCGCCCGCACGGTGAGGCCATCCCAGCGCCAGAGATCGCCTTCGCGAGAAACGAGGCGGCCGCCCGGCGGCAGCTTGGCCTGAAGTCTTGGCCC
>DATCEL010000181.1:0-7728 GCA_036510115.1 Caulobacteraceae bacterium | reverse complement strand
GAGGCCGACGGCTTCATGCGCTCCTACTGCAACACCGTGCCGACTCCCGAAGGCGGGACGCACGAGGCGGGCTTGCGCGCCGTGCTCACCCGCGGCCTCCGGGCCTATGCCGAGCTCGCTGGCGACAAGCGTGGCGGCCTGATCACCGCCGACGATGTCACCGCCCAGGCTGGGGCGCTGATCAGCGTTTTCGTGCGCAACCCGGAGTTCCAGGGACAGACCAAGGAGCGGCTCTCCTCGATCGACGCCCAGAGGCTGGTCGAAGGCACCCTGCGCGACCCGTTCGACCACTGGCTGACGGCGCAGCCGAAGAGCGCCAGCGCGCTTTTGAGTTTCGTCGCCGACCGCGCCGAAGAGCGGCTCAAGCGACGCAAGGACCGGGAGGTCGCCCGCGCCTCGGCGACGCGCAAACTGCGTCTTCCCGGCAAGCTCGCCGACTGCTCATGCGGCAGCGCCGAAGGGGCCGAGATCTTCATCGTCGAGGGCGACTCGGCGGGCGGCTCGGCCAAACAGGCGCGCGATCGGCGCACCCAGGCCATACTTCCCCTGCGCGGCAAGATTCTCAACGTCGCCCAGGCCACGGTCGATAAGACCGGCGGCAACAAGGAGCTGGCCGATCTGATGCTGGCCCTCGGTGTGCAGGGCAATGGCCGCTACCGCGAGGAAGACCTGCGCTATGAGCGCGTGGTGATCATGACCGACGCCGACGTCGATGGCGCCCACATCGCCTCCCTGCTGATCACCTTCTTCTACCGTACTATGCCGGAGCTGGTGCGCGGCGGGAAACTCTACCTCGCCCTGCCGCCACTCTATCGCCTGACCCACGGCGGCAAGAGCGTCTATGCCCGCGACGACGCCCACAAGGATGAGCTCTTGGCCACCACCTTCAAGGGCAAGAAGCCGGAGATCGGTCGCTTCAAGGGCCTGGGCGAAATGATGCCGGCTCAGCTAAAGGAAACCACCATGGATCCGAAGACGCGCACCCTGGCGCGGATCAGCCTGCCGAGGTCCGAAGAGGCGGTGGAGGCACTGGTCGAGACACTGATGGGCCGCAAACCCGAACTGCGGTTCCGCTTCATCCAGGAAAACGCCGAATTCGCCGCCGCCGACGTCGATCTCTGAACCTCGGATAACCTCTCCCTCGAGGGAGAGGTGGCGCATTGACTTGAAGCCGATGATGCCTATGTTTCGCGCGCCCGGGTTCCGACTTCGAGCGCGCATTTTCGCGCCTGGATGAATCGCTGCTCGTCGCGCTTCAAGGCATGACAGATTTTTCTCAACTGGGGCTGAGCGCTCCGACTCTTCAGGCGGTGTCCGAAACCGGTTACACCGTCGCCACGCCGATCCAGACGCAGGCCATTCCGGTCGCGCTCGCCGGCCGCGACGTGCTTGGCATAGCCCAGACCGGCACCGGCAAGACCGCGGCCTTCACCCTGCCGATGATCGACCGTCTGGTCGCCGGTCGCTCAAAAGCGCGGATGCCCAGGTCCCTGGTGATCGAGCCGACCCGCGAGCTCGCCGATCAGGTGGCGCTGGCCTTCGACCGCTACTCCAAGGGCCAGAAGCTCTCTTGGGCGCTGCTCATCGGCGGGGTTTCCTTCGGCGACCAGGAAGCCAAGCTCGACCGCGGAGTCGATGTCCTGATCGCCACGCCGGGCCGCCTGCTTGACCATTTTGAGCGCGGCAAGCTGCTCCTCACCGGCGTCCAGATCATGGTCGTCGACGAAGCCGACCGGATGCTCGACATGGGCTTCATTCCCGACCTCGAACGCATCTTCAAACTGACCCCGGTGAAGAAGCAGACCCTGTTCTTCTCCGCCACCATGCCGCCGGAGATCACCCGGCTGACCAAGCAGTTTCTGAACGATCCGGTGCGCATCGAAGCCACGCGCCCGGCGACGACGGCGGAAAACATCGCCCAGCACATCGTCCGCGTTCCCGCCGCCGATCCGGCGATCAAGCGCCTCGCCCTGCGGACCCTGGTCGGCCGGGATGACGTGAAGAACGGCATCGTCTTCTGCAATCGCAAGTCCGAGGTCGATGTCGTCGCCAAGTCGCTGAAGAAGCATGGCTTCGACGCCTCGCCGATCCATGGCGACCTGGAACAGAGCCAGCGCACGCGAACCCTGGACGCTTTCCGCAAGGGTGACCTGAAGGTGCTCGTCGCCTCGGACGTCGCCGCCCGGGGTCTCGATATCCCGGACGTCAGCCACGTCTTCAACTACGACGTTCCGCACCATGCCGACGACTATGTGCATCGCATCGGCCGCACCGGCCGCGCGGGCAAGTCCGGCCAGACGTTTATGATCGTCACCCCCGCCGATGGCCGCGCGCTCGACAAGGTGATCAAGCTCACCGGCGAGACGCCGGATGAGGTTCGCCTCGACGTCGACTGGTCGCAGGCCAAGACGCGTCCGGGCGGCGAGCGGTCCACGAGAAGGCCCGAGCGCCGCGACCGCTCCTACGGCCGCCCGGCCAGCGAGACCTCGGTGGCCGCCATGGCCCCGCTCAAGCCCGAACCGGCCGAGGTCGGTCCGACCCCGCCTGCCCCGCCGCCCGCTCGCCCGCCCCGCGAAGAAGCCCGCGCGCGCGCGCCGCGCCGGGAGGGCCGCGACCGCAAGCCGGCCGCCGAAGGCCCCAGGGACGAAATCCAGAAAGCCCCCGAGGATCGGCGCCCGAGTCGAGAGGCGCGCGACCGCAAGCCGGCCGCCGAACGGCCCAGGGACGCAATCCAGAAAACCTCCGAAGATCACGACTCAGGCGTCGTCGGCTTCGGGTCCAACATGCCGGCCTTTCTCAGCCGCGCGATCACGGCGCCCGCCGAGGACTAGGCGACGGACTCGTAGAGACCCCTGCTTCGCGACGAGAAGCGGCGTTCAGGCGAAACTCAGCGCGCAACGGTCCGGCTCACCGCCGCGGCGAACCTGTGCATCGAAATCCAGTCTGCGTCGTCGTCCGCGTGGGGCCAGGCGCTGTTGACCACGACCACGAGATCGCGCCCCGGATCGAGATAGATCTCCTGGCCGAAAATGCCTTGCGCCGCATAGGTCCCGTCCTGGCCGATCCACCAGAAGTAGCCGTAGCCGACGCCGGGATAGCCGGTGGCGACGTGGGCCGTCGAAGCGTCCTTCACCCACCCCTCCGGCAACACGCCCTGGCCGCCGCGCAGAAAGAACAGGCCGAAGCGCGCATAGTCGCGCAGGGTCATGGAGAGGCAGCAGCCGCCGAGTTCATTGCCGCCCCGGTCCAGCATCCAGGCGGCGTCCTCGTCCGCGCCGATCTTCGACCAGATCTTCTCGGACAGATAGTCGGCCAGGTGCTTCCCAGTTGCCCGGGCGACGAGCAATCCCGCCAGATCGGTCTCGCCGGTGTTGTAGTGGAAGACGGTTCCCGGCGGATGCGCGCGCGGCAGCTTGGCCATATAGGCCTCGATGGGATCGGCGCCGCCGGCGACCGCGGGCTGGAGCGCGAACTGGGCCACGTCGGATTTCGGATCGGCGTAGTCCTCATTCCATTTCAAGCCCGAGCGCATGGTGATGAGGTCACCCACGCTCACCCCGTCATAGGCCGTTCCGCTGAGTTCCGGCATGTACCGCGTCACCGGCGCGCCCAGCCCGGCGATGTATCCGTCACGGATGGCCGCGCCGATCAGAGTGGAGGTGACGGATTTAGCAACGGAGAAGCTCGTCCAGCGGTCAGCGGCCGTGCGACCGAGGCCATAGCGTTCAAGCAAGATGCGGCCGTGCTGGATGACGAGTAGGCCGGAGACATGGTTGCGCTCCATGAAGCGCGCGACATTCATCTTCGCGCCGTCATTCGAATAGGCGACTTCGAACGGCTGCGGATCACGCGGCAGGGCCGCGACGGCGGGGCCGCGCTTGGCGACGCGGGTGGGGAAGATCTTCTCGATGTTGCGATAGCCGACGATTTGCTCGGTCGGCGTCCAGAACAGGAAGCGTTCGGGTTGGGGCAGCGTCGGCGCCGGCCCGGCGATGGCCGCGCCCACCAGCGTGGCGGTGACGAACGCGGCGGTCAAAATCGTCTTCATGGGCGCCCCTCCTTTTCCTCTCATACGCCCGCTGGTGGTTCGCGGTGCTGGCTAGCGCCCGATCGCGCCGGCCAAGTATTTGCGGATTCCTCCGCCGTAGGGAGGGCGCAGGGCCTTCAGGGGTCCCATCTCATTCTTGACCTGGGTGTAGATCGCCTTCTTGTGGCTGAACTCGCGGAAGCCGTCCTGGCCGTGATAGGCGCCCATGCCCGATGGCCCGACGCCGCCGAACGGCAGGTCCTCCTGGGCGACGTGGAAAACGACATCATTGACCGTCACCCCGCCTGACGTCGTCTTGGCGAGCACCTCCTCGCGCTCTGTCGCGTCGGCGCCGAAATAGTAGAGGCCCAGCGGCCGGTCGTGACCGTTCACATAGGCGAGAGCCTCGTCCATCGACGCGTAGCCCTTCACCGGCAGAATCGGGCCGAAGATCTCCTCCTTCATCACCTTCATGTCGTCGGTGGGATCGATGATCAGCGTGGGCGCGATCCGGCGATGTTCCTGCTGGGTCAGATCCTCGCCGTCCGGCTTGAGCTCGATCACCCGCGCGCCCTTGGCCCTGGCCTCCTCGACATAGCCGTTCAGGCGGTCGAAGTGCTTCTGCGAGACGATCGCCGTGTAGTCGGGATTGTCCTTGATGGTCGGGAACATGCCTTCAACGGCCGCCTTGGCGGCGGCGACGAACTCTGGCAGGCGGTCGGCGGGGGCCAGCACATAGTCGGGCGCGAGGCAGATCTGGCCGGCGTTGAGGGTCTTGCCGTTCATGATCCGTGCGGCCGCGGTCTTCATGTCCGCCGTACGCGACAAAATCACCGGGCTCTTGCCGCCGAGCTCGAGGGTCAGGGGGGTGAGGTTGTCGGCCGCCGCGCGCATGACATGGGCGGCGATCGAGGTGGCCCCGGTGAAAACCAGATGATCGAAGGCGAGGCCCGCGAACGCCTGACCGACGTCCGGGCCGCCGGTGACGACGGCGATTTCCTCGGGTGAGAACACCGATCCGATCATCCGCGCCATCAGCTCGGAGGTGGCCGGGGTATATTCACTGGGCTTGATCATCGCCCGGTTGCCCGCCGCCAGCACGCCGGCGAGCGGGGTGAAGGTCAGATTGACCGGGAAATTCCACGGACTGATGATCCCGATCACGCCCTTGGGCTGGAAGCGGATCTCCGCCTTGGCCCCGAACACGCCCAGAAGCGCCGGCGTGGTCTTGCGCTTTTCGGCCTTCATCCAGGCTTTCAGATTGGCCTTGGCGTACTTCAGCGTGCCGATGGACGACGCCACATCGGTAAAGGCGGTCGCTTCGCGCGAACGGGCCCCGAAATCGGCGTTCAGCGCCTCCTCGATCTCGCCGCGATAGTCGACCAGGAGGCCGATGCAGCGATCGATGCGCTCGGCGCGTTGCTCGGCGCTCGGCGCGCCATCGCGAAGATGGGCGGCCTTCTGGCTCTTGAGCACGGCCTGCATATCGACGGTCATGGCGCGCTTCCCCTAAGCTATTTGATGGCGATGAGCCCCGGCGCGGCGCTAGATCGCGGCGGCCGGCTGGATAGTGACGCTTTCGCCGCAGCCGCAGGCGTCGGTCTCGTTCGGGTTGTGGAACACGAACCTGGCCGCCAGCGTGCTGGTTTCATAGTCGATCTCCGAGCCGACCAGGAACAGCACCGCCTTGGGCTCGACCAGGATGGTCACGCCCTTGTCCTCGACGATCTCATCCAGTGGCTGGGCTTCGGCGGCGTATTCCAGGACGTATTCCTGGCCGGCGCAGCCGCCGTTCTTCACCCCGACGCGCAGGCCGGCGTAAGGCTTGTCGGCCCGGTCCATGATCTCGCGCACGCGCGCCGCGGCGGCGTCCGTGAGGGTCACGAGCTTGGGCCGAGGGCGACGGGTTCTGGCTATGGTTTCCATGGCTTATCTAAAACATGTTGAGTTCGAGCTTGGCCTCGTCGGACATCAGCGACGGATCCCAAGGCGGATCGAAGACCAAGTTCACGGTGCAGCTCGTCACCTCCGGAATCTGAACCACGGCGTCGTGCACCCAGCCCGGCATTTCGCCGGCGACCGGGCAGCCCGGCGCGGTCAGGGTCATGTCGATGGCCACGGAGCGCTCGTCGGAAACATCCACCCGATAGATCAGGCCGAGTTCGTAGATGTCCACGGGGATCTCGGGGTCGTAGACCGTCTTCAGCTTCTCCACGAGCTTGTCGGTCAGCGCGTCGAGTTCGGCCTGCGGCAGGGCGCTGGCGGCTGTCTCGGGGTTGGGGGCGGCGTCGTCCATCAGGCGAAAAAGGTCCGGGTCTTGTGGAGGGCTTCGACGAAGGCGTCGGCCTCCTCGAGGGTGTTATATAGGGCGAAAGATGCGCGCGCGCTCGCCGTGACGCCAAACCGGCGCAACAAAGGCTCGGCGCAGTGGGTGCCGGCGCGAACGGCGATGCCATAGCGGTCCAGCACCTGGGCGACATCGTGGGCGTGCGCCCCGGCCATGTTGAAGGCGTAGATCGCGCCCTTGCCGGGCGCCTGACCCAATTCCGTCAGCCAGTTGGCGCCGTTGATCTTGCCCTTCACCCGCTCGTAGAGCGCGTGTTCGTGACGGGCGATGGCGTCGCGGTCGAGGCCCTCCAGCCATGCGATTGCGGCGCCCAGGCCGATGGCCTCGAGGATCGGAGGCGTGCCGGCTTCGAACCGGTGCGGCGGATCAGCGTAGCTAATCGACTCAAGTGTGACGGTGTCGATCATCTCGCCGCCGCCCTGATAGGGCGGCATGGCGGCCAGGTGTTCCGCCTTGCCGTAGAGCACGCCGACGCCCGTCGGCCCATAGAGTTTGTGCCCCGAGAAGACATAGAAATCGGCGTCGAGTGCGGTGACGTCGACCTTGCCATGGACAATGGCCTGGCAACCGTCGATGAGCGCCAGGGCGCCGGCGGCGTGGGCGGCGGCGATGATCTCGCCGACCGGATTGACGGTGCCGAGCACGTTGGACATCTGGCTCACCGCGACCATGCGCGTGCGCGGCCCGAGGAGCCCATAGAGCCCTTCCAGATCCAGCCGTCCGTCGTCCAGAACCGGCGCGAACCTCAAGGTCACGCCCTGCCGCTCGCGGAGGAAATGCCAGGGAACGATGTTGGCGTGGTGCTCCATCTCGGTGACCACGATCTCGTCGCCCTCGCCCCATGCGCGGCCGAGGGTCGCGGCCACGAGGTTGATCGCCTCGGTCGCGCCCTTGGTGAAGACGATCTCGGCGGCCGAGGCCGCGCCCAGCAGACGGCGCGCCGCCTCGCGCGCGGCCTCATAGGCGTCAGTGGTCTCGTTGGCGAGGGTGTGCAGACCCCGGTGGACGTTGGCGTAGGAGCCTTCCATGGCCGCCGTCATCGCTCCGATCACCGCGCGCGGCTTCTGCGCCGAGGCGGCGCTGTCGAGATAGACGAGCGGCTTGCCGTTCACCTGGCGTGTCAGGATCGGGAACTCGCGGCGGATGGATTGGACGTCGAAGCTCATGTCGCCCCCGCCGTGTGCTGGGCGACCCAGGCGCGGACGACGTCGCGCGCGCCTTCATGGTCGATGCGATCGACGACCTCGCCGACGAAAGCCTCGGTGAGCATGGCCCGCGCCTCGGCTTCCGGAATGCCGCGCTGGCGGGCGTAGAACAGGGCTTCTTCATCGAGCGCGCCGACGGAATTGCCATG
>DATCEL010000180.1:0-2235 GCA_036510115.1 Caulobacteraceae bacterium | reverse complement strand
GAGGGAGAGGGATCTAGCCCCCCAGGAGGCGGGCGGCGGTGGGGGCGAAGTAGGTGATGATCCCGGCGGCGCCGGCGCGCTTGAAGGCGATCAGGGCCTCGAGGACGGCCCGATCCTCGTCGATGGCCCCGGCCGCCGCGGCCGCGCGGATCATCGCGTATTCGCCCGAGACCTGAAAGGCGAAGGTCGGCATGGAGAACGCCTCGACCACCCGGCGGACGATGTCGAGGTAGGGGAGGCCGGGTTTGACCATCACCATGTCGGCCCCCTCTGCGATATCGAGCGCGACCTCGCGCAGGGCTTCGTCGCCGTTGGCTGGATCCATCTGATAGGTGGCCTTGTCGGCCGGCGCGCCGCCAGCGCCGAGCTTCGCCGAGCCGATCGCCTCGCGGTAGGGCCCATAGAAGGCCGAGGCGTATTTGGCGGAATAGGACATGATCAGGGTGTCGAAGAAGCCGCCTCGCTCCAGCGCGGCCCTGAGCGCCCCCACCCGCCCGTCCATCATGTCGGAGGGCGCGAGGATGTCGCAGCCGGCCGCGGCCTGCATCAGGCCCTGCTCGACCAGGCGCTCGACCGTGGCGTCGTTGTGGATCTTGCCGCCTTCGATCACCCCGTCATGGCCGTGATCGGTGAATGGATCGAGGGCGACGTCACAGAGGACGCCGACCTCGGGCGCGGCGTCCTTCATCGCCTTGACCGCCCGGGCGACGATGCCGGAGGGGTCGGACGCCGCCGAGCCGTGGGCGTCCTTGCGCGCGCCGTCGATGTGCGGAAAGACCGCGATCGCCGGGATGCCGAGGGTCCGGGCTTCGCGCGCCGCTTCGCCCGCTCCGGCGACGCTCAGGCGCTCGACGCCGGGCATGGCCGCGATCGGCACGTTCTCGCCGCCCTCGTGGACGACGATCGACCAGATCAGGTCGGCCGGGGTGAGCGTGGTCTCGCGCACCAGACGCCGGGTCCAGTCGGCTTGCCGCAGCCGCCGAAGACGCAGGGCGGGGTAGGGGGCCAGCGGCGCTCGGCTCATGGCGGGGATTCCGGTGGGCGACGGACGATGATCCGCGCTGTGGCCGATCGAGCGCGGCGACGCAAGGCCAACGGGTGTCCCGGCGCGTGGCATGACGCCTGACTTGGCCGCGCGGTTGGGCTATGGCAGTCGAAGAGGAACCACGGGGAGACGACTGCCATGAAGCATCTCGGTTTAGCCGGCCTATTGGGCGCGACATTGATCGCCGGATCGGCCATGGTCGCCATGGCGGCGGGCGCGATTTCACCCAACATAGCGGCGGCGGTCGCCGACACTTCCCGCTCCGCGGCCGACCGGGATCTCGACGCCGCCCGCAAGCCAGCCGAAACTCTCGCCTTCGTGGGCGTCAAGCCCGGCCAGAAGGTGGTCGACGTCTTCGCCGGCCCCTATTTCGATCGACTTTTCTCCAGCGTCGTCGGGGCCAAGGGCAAGGTCTATATGTTCATCCCCGCCGAGGTGGTGAAGCTCAAGGAAGCGCCGGCTCTGGCGAACGGATCGGCGCCTTTCCCCGATCATCCCAACGTCATCGCCCTAACCGCGCCGATCGACGCGTTCTCGGTTCCCGAACCGGTGGATGTCGTGTGGATCCGGCAGAACTATCACGATCTGCACGACAAATTCATGGGTCCGGCGAATGTGCCGGCGTTCAACGCCGCGGTGTTCAAGGCGCTCAAGCCGGGCGGCGAATATATTGTCATCGACCACTCGGCGCCGAACGGCTCCGGCCTCGCCGACACCGAAACCGCTCACCGCATCGACGCCGCCCAGGTCAAGAAGGAAGTGAGCGCCGCCGGATTCAGGTTCTCCGGCGAGAGCAACCTGCTGCGCAACCCGGCCGACCCGCGCACCGCCCTGGTGTTCGACAAGGCCATCCGAGGGAAGACCGATCAGTTCATCTATAAGTTCCGTAAGCCGGCATAACCGCATGGGTAAGTTAGCTTTCATAGGCCTTGGCCACATGGGGGCGGGGATGGCCGCCAACCAGGCCAAGGCGGGGATCGCGGTTTCGGCCTTCGACATCTCCGCCGCCGCCCTGGAGACGGCGAAGGCGTCGGGCTGCGGCGTCGCCGGCTCGGCCACCGAAGCCGTGCGCGGGGCCGATGTCGTGATCACCATGCTGCCGGCCGGAGAGCATGTTCGGCAGGTCTATCGGAGCGACGTGGCCCCGAACGCGGCCAAGGTCGCGCTGTTGATCGACTGCTCGACCATCG
>DATCEL010000179.1:0-2290 GCA_036510115.1 Caulobacteraceae bacterium | reverse complement strand
CGGGGCGATGTTCACCACCGAATAGGAGCCGATGATGATCTCGAAGGCGTAGAAAGCGCCGGTCAGGGGCGCGCCGAAGGCCGCCGCTATGCCCGCGCCGGCGCCGGCGCCGACAAAGGCGCGCAGATCGCTTCGGCGAAGATTGAGCGCCCGGCCGACGACCGAGGCGAAGCCCCCGCCGAGCTGGGCATAGGCCGCCTCCAGTCCCACCGAGGCCCCCGAGCCGTTGGAGATCACGCTCTGGACACCGACGAAGACACTGTCCCTCGCCGACATCCGGCCACCGTGCAGGGCGTTGGCCTCCACCGGGTCGACCGGAATGCCAGGCCTGCGCCGGGTCCACGCCCAGGTGACCAGGCCGAGAACCAGGCCCCCGGCCGGCAAGGCCAGGGCGCGGAGGGGCGCCAGATGGCTGATCGCCGAAAGCCGCTGGCCTGGTGCGAGCCCATAGAGGATGGTTTGCACCGCGTGGGCGCTGAAGCTCACCGCGGCGGTCAGCGCCCCGGCCATGGCCCCGACGGCCACCGCCACGACCACCAGCCACAGTTCGCTGGCGCGGATGCGGCCACGCAGATAGGCGGCCAGGCCGAGGGGCGTCCGGGTCATGGGCGACCGACGCCACCGCGCCTTGAGGCGCGGCTCAATGTGCTCCGGCGCGGTCACGGCGTGCGCGCGAAGACGAGAGCCTCAATGCGTCGGCGAGCCATCACGGGGTCAATCTAGACCACATCGCGCGGGGGCGCGGAAGGTGGGCCGGCCCTAAAGACCCACCGCGGCGGCAAGCTTGCGAACCGTGTTCCAGTTACGAGCCGTGCCCCGCGCGCCCAGGGCCTTGTCGAGCGCGGCGCCGACGAGCCGGGAATCGGCGATCCCCTTGGGATAGGAAATATAGGCCACACGTCCGATCACCCGCGCTCGCTCGGACTCGGCGATCTCGGCCATGGCTTCGGCGGCGCCGGCGGCCGGGTCCGTTTTGAGCACCATGGCGACCAGGTGCGACGGATCTTCCTCCGCCTCGTGTGGAAACGGATTGGCGGCGATCATCGCCCGCCAAGCCTCGCCGCCCCGAACGACGACCTCGGTGCGCAGGCCGAGGTCGGCGAGGAGAGCGCCCTCGACGGTCGCTTCGATGGCGGCCTCGCCGGCCTCCGCGCTCTCGAAGACCAGATTGCCGCTCTGCAGAAGACTGCGCACCTCGCCAAAACCGGCCTTTTCGAGCGTCCGACGGACGTCGGCCATGGCCACGCGGCGGGCGGCGCCGAGGTTGACGCCGCGCAGCAGGGCGATCCGCACGGGCATCAGTTAGTAGACCACGACCGAGCGGATGCTCTCGCCCGCGTGCATCAGATCGAAACCGCGATTGATCTGATCGAGCGGCAGGGTGTGGGTGATCAGACTGTCGATGTCGAGCTTGCCCTCCATGTACCAGTCGACGATTCGCGGCACGTCCGTGCGCCCGCGCGCGCCGCCGAACGCCGTCCCGCGCCAGACCCGTCCGGTGACAAGTTGGAACGGGCGGGTGGCGATTTCCTGGCCGGCGCCGGCGACGCCGATGATCACGCTCTCGCCCCAGCCGCGATGGCAGCACTCCAGCGCCTGGCGCATGGTGGCGACATTGCCGATGCATTCGAAGGAAAAATCGGCGCCGCCGCCGGTGAGATCGACCAGGGCCTGCACCACCTTGTCGCGGCCGACGTCATCGGGATTGACGAAATGGGTCATGCCGAATTGCCGGCCCATGGCCTCCCGCGCCGGATTGAGGTCGACACCGATGATCTTGTCGGCCCCGGCCATGCGCGCGCCTTGCAGGACATTGAGGCCGATGCCGCCGAGGCCAAAGACGACGACATTGGCCCCAGGCCAGACCTTAGCCGTCCAGATGACCGCGCCGACGCCGGTGGTGACGCCGCAGCCGATGTAGCAAATCTTGTCGAAGGGCGCGTCCTCGCGCACCTTGGCCACGGCGATTTCCGGCAAGACGGTGTGATTGGCGAAGGTCGAGCAGCCCATGTAGTGGTGCAACCGCTCGCCGCCGATGGAAAACCGGCTCGACCCGTCGGGCATCAAGCCCTGACCCTGGGTGCCGCGAATGGCCGTACACAGATTGGTTCGCCGCGAGAGACATGACTTACACTGACGGCATTCCGGCGTGTAGAGCGGGATGACGTGATCGCCAGGCCCGACGCTGGTCACGCCAGGGCCGACCTCGAGCACCACGCCAGCGCCTTCGTGGCCGAGAATCGCCGGAAACAGCCCCTCCGGGTCACCGCCGGACCTCGTGAACTCATCG
>DATCEL010000178.1:0-2402 GCA_036510115.1 Caulobacteraceae bacterium | reverse complement strand
GTGCTCGACGGGAAGGCGAAGCCGGCCGGAGAACTGCGTTCCAGGCGCCACCGGGAGATCGCCGCCCGTGCCGCGGAGGAATCGGTGGTGCTGTTGAAGAACGACGGCGATCTGCTCCCCTTCGACGCAGGCGAGCTTTCGACCGTCGCCGTGATCGGCCCCAACGCGGCGGCGCGACGCATCCAGGGCGGCGGTTCCTCGCACGTGCGCCCAGGCCGGCGGACCTCGATGCTGCAAGCGATTGAGGAATTCCTGACTGGCCGCGCGGACGTCGTCTACGCCGAGGGCGGCGACAACGAGCCCGTGCCGCCGGCCGCGCGCGCGGCCATGTTCAGTCCTGACGAGGCGCGCGGCGCGGCCGGTTTGCTCGTGGAGTACTTCGCCGAGCGCGGATTCGCGGCGCCGCCATTTAAAACCCAGCCCGAACGCGAGATCGGCAAACTTGTCTCGACCAATTCGGTCCAGCGGATGGGCAACGGGCTGGGGGCGCTGCGCTGGACTGGCTGGTTCTGGCCGGAGCGGGACGGTCGCCACGAATTCTCCCTGCGCGCACCCGGTGAAGGCCGCATCCTGATTGAAGGCGTCGCGATCATCGACGCTACGACGACGGCGTCCCATGACAATTGGGACGTCGGAGGCGCGCTCGCGCCTCGCCGAATCGCCGCCATCGATCTGGTCGCCGGGCGCGGCTACGCGGTGACCATCGAATATTTGCGCCCGGAACAGACCGTCGGCATCGCCTGGGAGTATGTCGGCGTTGGCGTCCGCCAGCCCACCGGTTCGATCGCGGCGGCGGCGGAGGCGGCCGCGCGCTGTGACGCCGCCATCGTCGTCATCGGCGCGGCGTCGGTCAGCGAGGGCGAGGGCTACGACCGCGGCGATCTCGATCTGCCGGGCGATCAGAACGCCCTCGTGGAGGCGGTGCTGGCGGCCAACCCGAGGACCGCCATCGTGCTCGTCGGCGGCGCGCCCTACGCCATGCCGTGGATCGATCACGCCCCGGCGGTGCTCGAAGCGTGGCTGGGCGGCGAGGAAGGACCTGACGCCGCCGCGCGCATCCTGTTCGGCGCGACCGATCCCTCGGGCCGGCTGCCGGTGAGCTTTCCGCGTCGCCTGGAGGCTACGCCCGCCCATGCCTGGTATCCGGGCGATGAGACGGTCGTCTACGGCGAGGGCCTCTTCGTCGGCTATCGCCATTTCGATCGGTCGGCCGCCCAGCCCATGTTCCCTTTCGGGCACGGCCTCACCTACACACAGTTTCGCTATTCCAACCTGGTCGCCCCGGAGGAAGTCCGAGCGGGCGACGATGTCAGACTCACTTTCACTCTCGCCAATGTCGGCCAGCGGTCGGGCGCCGAGACCGCTCAGGTCTATGTGCGGCCGCGCGGCCCCTCGGTGGAGCGTCCGGTCAAAGAACTCAAAGGCTTCGCCAAGGTCGCTCTCGAGCCCGGAGAAGAACGTCGGGTCGAACTCCGTCTCAGCGCCCGAGACTTTTCCTTTTGGGACACCGAGCGTGGCGCGTGGTTCGCCGAACCGGGAAGCTACGATCTGTTGATCGGCTGCTCAGCGGCGGATATCGAGCTCCAGGCCACCGTCAGGCTGGCAAGCTGAGCAGTAACGCAACCGTGAATTCGCCGCGCCGTCTTTTGCGTGACAATCCGCTTCGACGCAGATGGGCGAATCAAGGCCCGCGGCACGCGTCGTGAAGGAGACGCCACATGGGTATCATTTCTTGGCTCATACTGGGCCTGATCGCCGGCTTTATCGCCAGTAAGATCGTGAACAAGACCGGTTCGGGCTTGATCATGGACATCGTGCTGGGCGTGGTCGGCGCGTTCGTCGGCGGCTGGATCTTCAGCTTTTTCGGCCACACAGGCGTGACCGGCCTCAACCTCTACAGCCTCTTCGTGGCTCTCGTCGGCGCGGTGGTGGTAGTGCTGGCCTATCACTTCCTTGTCCGGCGCGGAACCGCCTAGGCGCCCTCGGGCCGCTTGACGCGGCCCGTCGTCGACAGCATGAACCACGGCCCCAATTCTGCGGGACCGTGGTTCCATGTCTCAGGCCGTCCTCGGCGTAGAGCAGGGCACGTTCTTTCATGGAACGCGCAAGATATTCTCAGGCGTCAGCTTTCTGCTGGATGGCGCCAGAACCGCGCTCGTTGGCGAGAACGGCGCGGGCAAGTCGACCTTGCTCAACTGCCTGAGCGGCGAACTTGAACTCAATTCCGGCAAGGTTGTCCGCTCGCGCGGCCTTCACGTGGCCGCCCTTGCGCAGGAAGTGCCCGAAGGCCTGGCGACGCTTACCGTCCGTCAGGTGCTCGACCGCTCGCTCGCACGCGTGGGCGCGGGCGGTGAAGACTGGCGCATCGACATGCTGCTCGGCGAGATCGGCGTCTCCGATGT
>DATCEL010000177.1:0-12955 GCA_036510115.1 Caulobacteraceae bacterium | reverse complement strand
CGCGGCGGCCGTTGTCGAACAGGGCGTCGACGGATTCCTGCAGCATCCGCTTTTCGTTGCGGATGATGATGTCCGGCGCGCGCAGTTCGATGAGCCGCTTCAGGCGATTGTTTCGGTTGATGACCCGGCGATAGAGATCGTTGAGGTCGGAGGTGGCGAACCGGCCGCCGTCGAGGGGCACCAGGGGCCGCAGTTCCGGCGGAATGACCGGAACGACGGTCATGATCATCCACTCGGGCTTGTTGCCGCTGTCAATGAACGCCTCGAGGATCTTGAGACGCTTCGACGTCTTCTTCAGCTTGATCTCGGAGGTGATGGTGAGGAGTTCCTCGCGCAGCCTCTCCGCCTCGGCGTCAACGTCGATCGCCTTGAGGAGCCCCTGGATGGCTTCGGCGCCGATCTCGGCGCTGAAGGAGTCGTCGCCGAACTCTTCCTGGAAGCGCAGGTTCTCGTCCTCGCTCAGCAGTTGGTGCTGCTTCAGCGGGGTGAGGCCAGGCTCGGTGACGATGTAGTATTCAAAATAGAGGACGCGCTCGATGTCCTTGAGCGGCATGTCGAGCATCATCGCGATGCGGCTGGGCAGAGACTTCAAAAACCAGATGTGCGCCACCGGCGAGGCCAGCTCGATGTGGCCCATGCGCTCACGCCGGACGCGCGCCAGGGTGACTTCGACACCGCACTTTTCGCAGATGATGCCCTTGTATTTCATCCGCTTGTACTTGCCGCACAGGCATTCGTAGTCCTTCGTCGGGCCGAAGATGCGGGCGCAGAACAGCCCGTCCCGCTCCGGCTTGAAGGTGCGGTAATTGATGGTTTCCGGCTTCTTGATCTCGCCGAACGACCACGAGCGGATCTTCTCCGGGCTGGAGAGCGAGATGCGGATCTGGTCGAAGGTCGGCGCCGCGACCACCGGATTGAAGATGTTCAGGACTTCCTGGTTCATAGTCTTTGCCTCGTCATTCCCGACTCATCGGGCGCTTGAGCGCCGAGCCGGGAACCTGTGTGGAAAATGCTCAAGGTTCCCCGGGACGCCGCGCCGCGACGTCCGGAGATGACGGTGGTGATCACGAGTTCTCCAACTCCACGTTGAGGCCCAGGGAACGCATTTCCTTGACCAGAACGTTGAAGCTTTCCGGAATACCCGCCTCGAAGGCGTCGTCGCCGCGAACGATGGACTCATAGACCTTGGTCCGGCCGGCCACGTCGTCCGACTTCACCGTCAGCATCTCTTGCAGGGTGTAGGCGGCGCCGTAAGCCTCGAGAGCCCAGACCTCCATCTCACCAAAGCGTTGACCGCCGAACTGAGCCTTGCCGCCCAGCGGTTGCTGAGTGACCAGGCTGTAGGGACCGATCGACCGGGCGTGGATCTTGTCGTCCACCAGGTGATGCAGCTTCAGCATATAGATGTAGCCGACCGTGACCGGACGTTTGAACTCCTCGCCGGTCTGACCGTCGTGGAGCATCACCTGACCGGAGCGATTGAGACCGGCTTGCTCGAGCATGTTCTCGATGTCGCCTATGTGCGCGCCATCGAAGACCGGGGTGGCGATCGGCACGCCCTTGGAGAGATTGCGAGCCAGTTCGACAAGCTCGTCATCGTCGTCGGGCAAGACCTGATCGGGGCCGTAGATCTCGCGCAGACGCTCGAGCAGGGCCTTTTTCTGCCCGCCGCGGTTCCACGCTTCCAAGAGATCGCCAATCTGACGGCCAAGGCCCGCGCACGCCCAGCCAAGGTGGGTCTCGAAGATCTGGCCGACGTTCATCCGCGAGGGCACGCCCAAGGGATTGAGCACGACGTCCACCGGCGTGCCGTCTTCCAGGTGCGGCATGTCCTCGATCGGCAGGATCTTGGAGATCACACCCTTGTTGCCGTGACGGCCGGCCATCTTGTCGCCCGGCTGCAGCTTGCGCTTCACCGCCACGAACACCTTGACCATCTTCATCACGCCCGGGGGCAGTTCGTCGCCGCGCTGGAGCTTGTCGACCTTGTCCTCAAAGCGGCGGTCGAGCCGATCGCGCGCCTCGTCGAACAGGCGGCGCATGGCCTCCAGTTCGCGCTGCGCCTTCTCGTCGTCGACGGCGATCTGCCACCACAGGCCCGGAGAGGTTTCCTCGAGCTTGGCTGACGTCACCTCGCCGCGCCCGAAACCCTTCGGTCCGGCGACGGCGTTGCGACCGACCAGAGCGTCGCGCAGACGCGCGGTCATGTTACGGTTCAGAATAGCGAATTCGTCGTCGCGGTCCTTGCCCAGACGGTCGATTTCTTACCGCTCGATGGCCAGGGCGCGCTCGTCCTTGTCGACGCCATGGCGATTGAACACCCGCACCTCGACCACCGTGCCGGCGACGCCGGGCGGCAGGCGCAGCGAGGTGTCGCGCACATCGGACGCCTTTTCGCCGAAGATGGCGCGCAGCAGCTTCTCTTCCGGCGTCATCGGGGTTTCGCCCTTGGGCGTCACCTTGCCGACGAGGATATCGCTGGGCAGGACTTCCGCCCCGATGGCCACGATACCGGCTTCGTCGAGGTTGCGCAGAGCTTCCTCGCCGACATTGGGGATGTCGCGGGTGATCTCTTCGGGACCGAGCTTGGTGTCACGAGCCATGACCTCGAACTCCTCGATATGGATCGAGGTGAACACGTCATCGCGGACGATGCGCTCGGAGATCAGGATCGAATCTTCGAAGTTGTAGCCATTCCAGGGCATGAAGGCGACGAGGGCGTTGCGTCCAAGCGCCAGTTCGCCAAGATCGGTCGATGGGCCGTCGGCGATGATATCGCCGGCGACGATCTTGTCACCGACCCGCACCAGAGGCCGCTGATTGATACAGGTGTTCTGGTTCGACCGTTGGAACTTCGACAGCCGGTAGATATCGACGCCGGGCTTGGTGGCGTCGGTCTCTTCGGTGGCGCGGATGACGATCCGGGTGCCGTCGATCTGCTCGACTTCGCCGGGACGCCGGGCCACGACAACGGCGCCGGAGTCGCGGGCGACCACATCTTCCATGCCGGTGCCGACGAGCGGAGCGTCCGACTGGATCAGCGGCACCGCCTGGCGCTGCATGTTCGAGCCCAT
The DNA here is from genome assembly GCA_036510115.1 of Caulobacteraceae bacterium. GTDB lineage: Bacteria > Pseudomonadota > Alphaproteobacteria > Caulobacterales > Caulobacteraceae > Acaudatibacter. The sequence goes on along the minus strand of DATCEL010000177.1, from coordinate 9,881 downwards.
CAGCGCGCGATTGGCGTCGTCGTTCTCAAGGAACGGAATGAGCGCGGCGGCGACGGAGACGACCTGCTTGGGACTGACGTCCATCAGGTCGACCTGATCTCGCGGCAGCAGCGAGGGCTCGCCGTTGATCCGGCCCGGAACCAGATCCTCTACGATCTCGCCATCGCGCAGGGCGATGTTGGCCTGGGCGATGACGTGCTTCGCCTCTTCCATGGCCGACATGTAGATGACTTCGTCGGCGATCTTGCCGTCCTTCACCCGCCGATACGGACTTTCGATGAAGCCGTATTTGTTGACCACCGCGTGGGTCGCCAGCGAGTTGATCAGGCCGATGTTCGGCCCTTCCGGCGTTTCGATCGGACAGATGCGGCCATAGTGGGTCGGGTGCACGTCGCGCACCTCGAAACCCGCCCGCTCGCGCGTCAGACCGCCGGGGCCAAGCGCCGAGAGACGACGCTTGTGGGTGATCTCCGACAAGGGATTGGTCTGGTCCATGAACTGCGAAAGCTGCGACGAGCCGAAGAACTCGCGCACCGCCGCCGCGGCCGGCTTGGCGTTGATCAGATCGTGCGGCATGACGGTGTCGATATCGACGCTCGACATGCGCTCCTTGATCGCCCGCTCCATGCGCAGCAGGCCGATGCGGTATTGGTTTTCCAGAAGCTCGCCGACCGAACGCACCCGGCGGTTGCCGAGATTGTCGATGTCGTCGATCTCGCCGCGGCCGTCGCGCAGGCCGACGAGGGTTTTGAGAACCTCGAGCACATCCTCCTTGCGGATGACGCGCACGTCGTCGGGGCAGTCGAGCTCGAGACGGATGTTCATTTTCACCCGGCCAACCGAGGACAGGTCGTAGCGGTCCTGGTCGAAGAACAGGCTTTTGAACATCGCTTCGGCCGCTTCCACCGTCGGCGGTTCGCCCGGACGCATGACGCGATAGACGTCGAAGAGGGCGTCCTCGCGCACCGAGTTCTTGTCGAGGCGCAGGGTGTTGCGGATGTAGGGACCGACAGTGACGTTATCGATGTCGAGGACATCGATGGTGGTGAAGCCTTGCTCTTCCAGAACGGCGATCGAATCCGCATCCAGCTCATCGCCGGCTTCGGCGTAGATCTCGCCGGTTTCGGCATTGACCTCATCGCGGGCGAGATAGCGGCCGACCAGGGCCTCGGGCGACAGCAGCAAGGTCTTCAGGCCGCCGTCGGCCAGGCGCTTGGCCTGCCGGGCGGAGATCTTCGTCCCGGCCGGGGCGACTTCCTCGCCGGTGTCGGCGTCGATGAGCGGGAATTCCGGCTTCACGCCCCGCCAGCGCTCGGGCTTGTAGGGCGTCGCCCAACCGCTCGCGCCGCCGGACGCGCCGCGCTTTTCAAACGGCACAACGTCGTAGAACGTGGTGAGAATTTCCTCGCCGTCCATGCCCAGCGCATAGAGGAAGGTCGTCGCCGGCAGCTTGCGGCGCCGGTCGATGCGCACGAACACCATGTCCTTGGCGTCGAACTCGAAGTCCAGCCACGAGCCGCGGTAGGGAATGATCCGGGCCGCGAACAGCAGCTTGCCCGAGGAGTGGGTCTTGCCCTTGTCGTGGTCGAAGAAGACACCCGGCGAGCGGTGCATCTGGGAGACGATCACCCGCTCGGTGCCATTGACGACAAAGGTGCCCTTGTCGGTCATGAGCGGGATGTCGCCCATGTAGACGTCCTGCTCCTTGATGTCCTTGACCGAGCGCGCCTGGGTTTCTTCGTCGGTTTCCCAGACGATGAGGCGCAGCTTGACCTTCAGCGGCGCCGCGTAGGTCATATCCCGTTGGATGCATTCCTCGACGTCGTACTTCGGCTCCTCGAATTCGTAGGAGACGTATTCGAGCATGGCCCGCTCGTTAAAGTCCTTGATCGGGAAGACGGACTTGAACACCGCCTCGATGCCCTCATCCCGCCTCTCGTTGGAGCGGACCTCACGCTGAAGAAACTGCTCGTAGGATGAGCGCTGAACCTCGATCAGGTTCGGCATCCGCACCGCTTCGGGGATGCGGCCGAAAGACTTGCGAATGCGTTTCTTGCCGGTGAAGGACTGCGCCATTTTGGCTCCCTGCAGACGCGCCAAACGGACTTTGGGCGTCGTTTCCACGCGTCCACCCTCAAGGCCGAACGGGGGGCTTCAAGAAGCCACATGCCGTTCGCCGGACGCTGGAAAAAGTCCACGGCGATCAATACGCCGCGGCGCCCCTGCGCGCTGTCGGAGGGCGGCTGACCGCGCCTCGGGGCGATAAAGCGAGCCCGCCCACGGGGAGGCGCGCTCGCACAACGTCGATCTCTGGTTTGAGAGGAACGCGTATTTATGCGTCCGCTGACCAAAAGGGAAGGCCCCTCGCCGCAAAAACTTCGCGGCGAGCGGCCAAACGCCTTCTGGCGGCGGTTTCTTTCGGCGCCGCGCCCGTCAACCGACGGCGGCGCGACGCCGAAGGTCGGCCTATTTGACCTGGATGGAGGCCCCGGCGGCTTCGAGCTTGGACTTGATGTCCTCGGCTTCCTGCTTGGAGACGTTCTCCTTGATATTCTGCGGAGCGCCTTCCACCAGATCCTTGGCTTCCTTCAGCCCGAGATCGGGGCGGACCGAGCGGACTTCCTTGATCACATTGATCTTCTTGTCGCCGGCGCCGGTGAGGACGACGGTGAATTCGGTCTGCTCTTCGGCCGCTTCGGCGGGAGCTGCGGCCGCGCCGCCAGCGGCGACGGCGGCCACGGGAGCGGCGGCGGAGACGCCCCACTTCTCTTCCAGCAGCTTGGCCAGTTCCGAGGCTTCGAGAACCGTCAGGGAGGAGAGGTCATCGACCAGTTTTTCAAGTTTCGCCATGGTGGGTAGGTCCTTCTATTGGCAGTGTTTGAACGGATTGAATGGGGTTCAGGCGGCCTTGGCGGCGTAGGCGCCGACAACCCGCGCCAGTTGGCTGGCCGGGGCCTGGACCACGCCGGCGATCTTGGTCGCCGGGGCCAGGATCAGGCCGACGATCTTGCCGCGCAGTTCGTCGAGCGAGGGCAGCTTGGCCAGGGCCTGAACCCGGGCCGCGTCGAGCACCTGATCGCCCATCAGCGCGCCCAGGATGATCAGCTTGTCGTTTTCCTTGGCGAAGGCCGTGGTCGCCTTGGCGGCGGAGACGGGATCGGAGCCGTAGGCGATGGCCACCGGGCCCTTGAACAGGGCTTGGGCGGCATCCGACGCGCCGTTCAGCGCCTTTTGCGCCAGCCGGTTCTTGACGACCTTGAACGCGGCGCCTTCCTTGCGCAGCCGGCCACGCAGGTCTTCGGTCTCGCGGACGGTGAGACCGAGATAGTGGGTGACCACCACCGCGCCGGCGTCGGCGAAAACGCCGGTGAGCGTTTCGATGGATTGGGCCTTCTGCGCGCGCTGCATGCCGCACTCCGTTTGGCGCCCGTCGGACGCGTGGAACTCAAAGGTCTGTTCGAAGGAGTGAGGTCGAAGCAGCGCGACCTCCCACGGAGGGATGCGCTGGAGACTTCGGGCCCCGTCTCCCCGCGGTGGAAAGTAAGTTTAAGCCCTGACGGGCCCGCGGTTCTCGGACAGGTTTCGAAACGGGTCGCCCCGCTTCGGAGGCGCGCCTTTACACGACATTGTTTGGCGATTCAACCAGCCTAGCCCGTCAACACCTGCATGACGTGCACGGGTTGCCGATCACGTCGGGTGACCGCTTCCGACCTCTAGGACTTTTGGGCATCAGACGATTCCCATCGAACAAGCTCAACTTCGATTTCTTGCAGGATGCCTTGCAATTCTCTGGCTCTCTCCGCCATGTAATCTCCGGAAAGATCGGCCCCCACAGGGCCGTCCTCAAGGACCGAGATTTCTTGGAGGAGATTGTCCCGCGCCTCTAGGAGCTGCTGGCGCATAGGTTTTTCGGGGTGGGGCTTAAACCAAAGCATTGCCGAGATAATACGCCCTCCGAGCGCTTGGCGCTATTCGTGTCAAGCGGTGCCGATTTCAAACTGAGGCAGTCCCCAACCGGGGCCATTTAGGAAACTGAAGCACCACCTTTCGCCTCGCCCAACGCGGCCGGCCCTGCTACGGGCCGGCCGAACGGGGATCAAGCGCCCAGCGTGGCCGTGTCGACCTTGACGCCGGGGCCCATGGTCGAAGACAGGCTCACCCGCCGCACATAGACGCCCTTGGCGCCCGTGGGCTTGGCCTTGGCCAGGGCCGCCATCAGCGCCCGCACATTGGCGGTGATGGCTTCCTCGGTGAAGCTCGCCTTGCCGATGCCGGCATGGACGATGCCCGACTTTTCGACCCTAAACTCGAACGCGCCGCCCTTGGCGTCCTTGACCGCCTGGCCGACGTTGGGCGTCACCGTGCCGACGCGCGGGTTGGGCATCAGTCCGCGCGGGCCGAGGATTTTGCCGAGCCGCCCGACCAACGCCATCATGTCCGGCGTGGCGATGACCCGGTCGAAGTCCAGGAAGCCGCCCTGGATACGCTCGACGAGATCCTCCGCGCCAACGAGATCAGCGCCGGCCGCCTTGGCTTCTTCGGCCTTGGCGTCCTTGGCGATCACGGCGACACGCACGTCCCGACCGGTGCCGGACGGCAGAGCGACCACGCCGCGCACCTGTTGGTCCGCATGGCGCGGATCCACGCCGAGGTTGACTGCGATCTCGACGCTTTCGTCGAACTTCGCCGTGGCGTTGGCCTTGACCAGCTTCACCGCGTCCGTGAGCCCGTGCACGACCATGGCATCGCCCGTGCGGGCTTTCTCTCTCTTTGTCGTCTTGGTCACGCCCCTAGGCCTCCACCACTTTGAGGCCCATGGCGCGCGCCGAGCCTTCGATGATCCTCGCCGCGGCGTCGATGTCGTTGGCGTTGAGATCTTTCATCTTCGCTTCGGCGATTTGTTTGAGCTGGGTGCGCGTGACACTGCCGGCGCTCTCGCGCCCGGTCTTGCCCGACCCCGATTTGATGCCGGCCGCTTGCTTCAAATAGTGGGTCGCGGGCGGCGTCTTGGTGACGAAGCTGAAGCTCTTGTCCTGATAGACGGTGATCACCGTCGGCAGGGGCGTCCCCTTGGGCACGCCATCGGTGCGGGCGTTGAACTCCTTGCAGAAGCCCATGATGTTGACGCCGCGCTGACCGAGCGCCGGTCCGATGGGGGGCGACGGCGTCGCCGCGCCGGCCGCCACCTGGAGCTTTATGTAGCCCAGAATCTTCTTAGCCATGATCTCCTCTTCCGCGCCGATTTCGGCGCCTGTGAGCCGTGGTGCGGGGTGGCGCCCCTCCCACGATGTCTATCCGCCCGAAATGGAACGGACTTTAAGTCTCGCTAGCTGGCTTTCTCCACCTGCGAGTATTCGAGTTCGACCGGCGTCGCGCGGCCGAAGATGGAGACAGTGACGCGCAGGCGCGCCCGCTCCTCATCGACCTGTTCGACCGATCCGCTGAAGCTGGCGAACGGCCCGTCGATGACGCGCACGGTTTCGCCGACGTCGAAGGTGACCGTGGGCTTGGGCCGCTCCACGCCCTCCTCGATGGCCCCGATGATGCGCGCGACCTCGCGCTCGGAGACCGGCATCGGGCGTAGTCCCGAGCCGAGGAATCCGGTCACCTTCGGCGTGTTCTTGACCAGGTGATAGGCCTGGTCGGAGAGGTCCATCTTGACCAGCACATAGCCTGGAAAGAACTTGCGCTCGGCGTTGATCTTCCGACCGCGCCTGATTTCGATCACGTCCTCGGTGGGCACCAGAATTTCAGAGAAGGCGTCGTCGAGGCCCTGGGTATGGGCTTGCTCGCGGATGCTCTCCGCCACCTTCTTTTCGAAATTGGAATAGGCGTGGACGATGTACCACTTGTGGTGGGGATTGGACGCCTGGGCGGTCGCTGGGCTGGTCATGTCGGTTACTCCGCGTTGGCCAGGTTGAGGAGCGCGGTGACGAGCGCGTGCAGCACCGCATCGACGCCGAAGAAGAAGAAGGCGGTGAGGATGACCATGATCCCGACCATCACCGAGGTGATCCAGGTCTCTTTCCAGCTCGTCCAGGTAACCTTCCTGGCCTCGGCCCTCACCTCGCGCAGAAACTGAACCGGATTGAACGGCTTCTTCGGCGCCGCCGGAGCGGTCGGGCGCGTGGGGGTGATCGAGGCCGGCCCGTCGCGACGGCCGCCAGTCACCACCATGTCTGTAATCTTCGCCATCTCGGCCCTTCGACTCTTCATTCCGTCCGGCGCCGCGCGCCGCTCTCTTCAACTCATATAGTGGCAGGAGTGGAGGGACTCGAACCCACGACCCTCGGTTTTGGAGACCGATGCTCTACCAGCTGAGCTACACTCCTATTGGCTTCGCGACGCCGAAATAAGCCGACGCGCCGGAGAGCGCATGGCCCGCCGACGCGTCAATCTCAAAGCCCTTCGCCGGAGGGAGCGTCGTGTAACAGGCGGCCCCGCGCACAGCAAGCGAGGCGCCGCCAACTCCCTTGGCTATCCCCTAAGCGACGATCTTGGTCACCACGCCCGAGCCGACGGTGCGACCGCCTTCGCGAATGGCGAAGCGCAGGCGCTCTTCCATGGCGATCGGGGTGATCAGTTCGATATCGAGCTCGGCATTGTCGCCGGGCATGATCATCTCCACGCCTTCCCTCAGGGTGATGACACCGGTCACGTCCGTGGTCCGGAAGTAGAACTGGGGCCGATAGTTGCTGAAGAACGGCGTGTGACGACCACCCTCCTCCTTGGTCAGGATATAGGTCTCGGCGGTGAACTTGGTGTGCGGCGTGATCGAACCGGGCTTGCACAGCACCTGACCGCGCTCGACTTCCTCGCGCTTGGTGCCGCGCAGCAGCACGCCGACGTTGTCGCCGGCCTGGCCCTGATCGAGCAGCTTGCGGAACATTTCGACGCCCGTGCAGATGGTCTTCTGCGTCGGGCGCAGGCCGACGATCTCGACCTCCTCGCCGACCTTGACCACGCCACGGTCGATCCGGCCGGTGACCACGGTGCCGCGCCCGGAGATCGAGAACACGTCTTCCACCGCCATCATGAACGGCTTGTCCACCGGACGCTCGGGCTGGGGAATATAGGTGTCGACGGCGGTCATCAGCTCCATGACCGAGTCTTCGCCGATCTTGGGGTCCTTGCCTTCCAGAGCCGCGAGCGCTGAGCCCTTGACGATCGGAATGTCATCGCCCGGGAACTCGTAGCTGGAGAGCAATTCGCGCACCTCCATCTCGACCAGTTCGAGCAACTCCTCGTCATCGACCATGTCGACCTTGTTGAGATAGACGACCAGCGCCGGCACGCCGACCTGACGAGCGAGCAGGATGTGCTCGCGGGTCTGGGGCATGGGACCGTCGGCGGCCGAGACCACCAGAATGGCGCCGTCCATCTGCGCCGCGCCGGTGATCATGTTCTTCACATAGTCGGCGTGACCGGGGCAGTCGACGTGGGCGTAGTGACGGTTCTTCGTCTCATATTCCACATGCGCGGTGTTGATGGTGATGCCGCGCGCCTTTTCCTCCGGCGCCGCGTCGATCGAAGCGTAGGATCTCAACGCCGCCCCGCCGCTCTTGGCCAGCACCGTCGTGATCGCCGCCGTCAGCGTCGTCTTGCCGTGGTCCACGTGACCGATGGTGCCGATGTTGCAATGCGGCTTGTTGCGTTCGAACTTTGCCTTGGCCATTTCTTAAAGCTCCAGCCCGGGATGGGCTTCCAGGTGAGAAGTTAGAGGGATCGTCCTCAAGCGTATTTCTTGACCACTTCGTCGGCCACCGCCTGGGGCACGGCCTCGTAGTGATCGTAGTCCATGTGGAAGTTGGCGCGTCCCTGAGACATGGACCTCAGGTTGTTCACGTAGCTGAACATGTTCGCCAGTGGAACCATGGCGATGATCACCTGGGCGTTGCCGCGCTGGTCGGTGCCCTGGATCATGCCGCGCCGGGAATTCAGGTCGCCGATGACATCGCCGACGAAATCCTCGGGCGTGGTCACTTCGACCTTCATGATCGGTTCGAGCAGTTTCGGGTGCGCCCGGGTGCGAAGCTCCCGGAAGGCGGCGCGGGCCGCGATCTCGAAGGCCAGCACGCTGGAGTCGACATCGTGCGAGTCGCCATCGAGCAGGGTGGCGGTGAAGTCGATCACCGGGAAACCGGCCAACAGGCCGTTTTCCTTGGCCGACAACAGACCCTTTTCGACGCCGGGGATATATTCCCTGGGCACCGAACCGCCGACGATCTTGCTCTCGAAAGAGTAACCGCTCCCGGGCTCGCCAGGTGCGAACAAGATCTTGATCCTAGCGTACTGACCCGAACCACCCGTCTGCTTCTTGTGGGTGTAGTTGATTTCCGTCTCGCGTCCGAGGGTCTCGCGATAGGCCACCTGCGGCTGGCCGATGTTGGCCTCGACCTTATAGGTGCGCTTGAGGATATCGACCTTGATGTCGAGATGCAGCTCGCCCATCCCCTTGAGGATTGTCTGGCCGCTTTCCTGGTCGGTCGATACGCGAAGCGTTGGATCTTCGGCGGCGAGCTTCTGCAGGGCGACGCCCAGCTTTTCCTGGTCGGCCTTCGACTTCGGCTCGATGGCGATCTCGATGACCGGATCGGGGAAGTCCATCTTCTCCAGAAGGATCGGCGATTTCACCGGATCGCACAGAGTGTCGCCGGTGCGCGTGTCCTTGAGGCCGGCCAGGGCGACGATGTCGCCGGCGTAGGCTTCCTTGATGTCCTCCCGGTTGTTCGAGTGCATCAGCAGCATGCGGCCGACCCGCTCCTTGCGCTCACGCGAGGAGTTGAGCAGAGCCATGCCGCTCTCGAGCTTGCCCGAATAGATGCGGCAGAAGGTCAGCGAGCCGACGAACGGGTCGTCCATGATCTTGAACGCCAGCACCGACAGCGGTTCGTCGTCCGAGGCTTTGCGGACTACCGGCAGTTCGGTTTTCACGTCGATGCCAGGCGTCGGCGGGATATCGACCGGCGACGGCAGATATTCAACCACCGCGTCAAGTAGTGGCTGCACGCCCTTGTTCTTGAAGGCTGAACCGCAAAGTACCGGATAGAAAGCGCCGGTCAGCACCGCCTTGCGCAGGCAGCGATTGAGCACCTCCGCCGACGGGTCTTCGCCATTCAGGTAAGACTCCATGGCGTCGTCGTCGAGTTCGACCGCATTCTCGACCATGAAGTGACGCGCCTCGTCGGCGGCGGTCTTCAAATCGGCCGGAATCTCTTCGTCGTGGTAGTTGGCGCCCAGGCCCTCGCTCTCCCAGATGACCGCCTTCATGCGGACGAGGTCGATGAGACCCTTGAACGAGGATTCCGAGCCGATCGGCAATTGGATCGGCACCGCCTTGACGCCCAGCCGGTCGCGAATGGACTCGACGCACTTTTCGAAGTCGGCGCCGATCTTGTCCATCTTGTTGACGAACACCACGCGCGGCACATCGTAACGGTCGGCCTGGCGCCAGACGGTCTCGGTTTGCGGCTCAACCCCTTGGTTGCCGTCAAGCACGGCGACGCAGCCGTCGAGCACGCGCAGCGAACGCTCCACTTCGATGGTGAAATCCACGTGGCCGGGGGTGTCGATGATGTTCAGGCGCTTGCCGTTCCACATCGCCGTGGTGGCCGCGGAGGTGATGGTGATCCCGCGCTCCTGCTCTTGCTCCATCCAGTCCATGGTGGCCGCGCCGTCGTGGACTTCGCCGATCTTATGGCTCTTGCCGGTGTAATAGAGAATCCGCTCGGTCGTCGTCGTCTTGCCCGCGTCGATGTGGGCCATGATTCCGAAGTTGCGATAGTCTTTGATGTCTGTGGTGCGAGGCATTGGTGCGATCTTTGGCTAGCCGCTGGACGCGGGCCGAACAAAAGGCGCGGGCGGTTTAGCTCAAACCGCCC
>DATCEL010000176.1:0-13109 GCA_036510115.1 Caulobacteraceae bacterium | reverse complement strand
AGGTTCTGGACCTAGGGTTCGCCCGCCACGTCGGCTTCATCCAGGATCTCGTCGATGGCGGCTTGGCGCGCCGCTTCACTGGTGACCCAATGCGTCCGGCGCCACGCCGACCGGTCAACGCCACCCTTGAGGCGGCGGCGGCGGTCAAGGCGCTGATTCAAGCGCGGACAGGCGTCTCCGGATAGGCGAGCTGGCCGCGCTCGCGCCACGCCTCGGTGACATAGTTCATGATCACCGACTTGCGCACGCCGTCGATCGACCGCGGCTCCAGCCCGTGCCAGGTATTGGCGCCCGGCACGAAGACCAAGGCCGCATTGTCGACGAAAGCTGAGCGCTTGGCCCAGTTTGCCGGATCGGCATAGATGTCGGTGCCAAGATCCATCTGGTCCATGCCATCGGCGAGATAGATCAGCATGGTGAACCGCTTGACGCCAAGATCGGTGTGCGGTTGCAGCCAGAAGCCGTCCGTGTCCTGAGCATATTCGAGACGGACGTAGCTGCCGGAGAGATCGGCTCCCGTGGTCGCCTCGATCACATCGACGACCGCCCGTGATTGGAACGCGTCCGCGATCGCCTGGCAGTCTGGGAATCGGCTGTTGGTGGCCGCGTCGAAGTAATGGCGCTGGTCGTTATGCAGCTCGCGCTTGCCGGAGACGCCATGCAGATCGGGCGCGGCGTGGGGGAGCCGTCGCAGGACCTCTGACAGACCCGGCGGAAAGACATCGCTCACCGTCCAATGGCGATAGGGCGTCTCGTCGCGCACAGCCGAGGAGATGGCGGCGATCAGGCTGGCGCTCACGGCACCGGTGAGGTCAGGAGGCGTCAGCGTCGTCGTCAAGGATTGGCTTTCCAGCAGAGCGCGCCCGCCGGCGCGGACCAAACGGCGCCCCCGCGCCTCACGCGCATCCTAGTGAACCCAGACCCGCGCGTCGACAGATTCAGATCGAAGGACGACGTCCGGCCCACGGTCGCGCCTGCTCCAATTGCCCCGCGAGGCGGAACAACAACGCCTCCTCCCCCGCGCGGCCAGTGAATTGCAGGCCAATGGGCAGGCCGGCGGCGCTCGTGGCCAGAGGGACGCTCATCGCCGGCTGGCCGGTGACGTTGAACGCCTGGGTGTTGGGCATGAAGGCGAACAGTCGTTCGGCGTAGTCGCGCCCGTCGCCGTTTCTCAGGTGGCCGATCGGAATCGCCGGTGACCCCAGGGTCGACATCAACAGCACATCGTAGCGCTCGAAGAACCCCGCCACGATGCGTCCGAAGGCGTGAGCCGCCTGCAAGGCCTGGACGTAGGCCGAGCCGGAGACTCCCTTGCCACGCTGCCAGGTCGCCCAGGTGACCGGCTCAATTTCGTCTTGACCGATCGCGCGACCCCGGCGGACGCCTTCCGCTTCGAGCATGGCGGCCACGCTGGCGGCGACGACCGTCCCGGCAGCCTGGCCGACGGCGGCATAGTCGCCGGGCAGAGAGGCTTCTTCGACATCGTGGCCGAGCGATTCGCACAATCTGGCCGCCTCCCGCACGGCCTCGGCGCATTCAGGGTCGATGGCCGGCGCGGCCAAGGCGGTGGTGCTGAAGGCGATGCGCAGGCGCCCAGGATCGCGCCCGACCTCGGCCGCGAAGGGGTTGGCCGGCGGCGCGAGCCAATAGGGATCGCCTGGCCGGGGCGGGCAAATGGCGTCGAGCAGGGTGGCGCTGTCGCGCACGCTCCAGGTCACGGCGTGATGGATGGAAAATCCGCCCCACCCCTCGTCCGCCGGAGCGAACGAAACCCGTCCGCGCGATGGCTTCAGCCCGAAAAGGCCGCAGGCCGAAGCCGGGATGCGGATCGATCCGCCGCCATCGCTGGCGTGAGCGGCCGGCACGATGCCCGCCGCCACCGCCGCCGCGGCGCCGCCCGAAGAGCCGCCCGGCGTCCGCTCCAGGTTCCAGGGGTTGCGGGTCGGGCCGAAGCGCTCCGGTTCGGTCACCGGCTCGAGGCCGAACTCCGGCGTGTTGGTCTTACCGGCGATGACTAGCCCCGCCTTTTTGAAATTCGTCACCAGAGCGCTGTCGCTGGCCGCCGGCGCACCGCCCATGATCCGCGAGCCGGCGCTGGTCGACGTCCCCGCAAGTTGAGCGCTCAGGTCCTTCAGCAGAAAAGGAACCCCGCCCAGCGGCCCCGCCGGCGGACCGTCCTTCACCTGAGCCAATGCCGCCGCGCCGAGATTGAGGGTTATGGCGTTCAACTTCGGATTGACCGCCTCCAGGCGCGCGAGCGCCGCCTCCACGACCTCCCTTGCGCTCACCTGGCGCTCGGCGATCAAGGCGGCAAGGCCGACCGCGTCCTGGGCCATGTAGTCCGAAGCGTTCATCGCGCGGTCTCCAGCGAGCTGCGTCGCATCCGATTTGCTCGCCGAGCCGCTATAAGTCCATGGCGCGGATGCGAGGAACGCCATGATCGAAATCACCGACCAAATCGCGCTGCACGACGATGAGCTCGTCTTTCACTACATTCTCGCCTCCGGACCCGGCGGTCAGAACGTCAACAAGGTCAATTCCGCCGCTCAATTGCGCTTCGACGCCCGCCGGTCCCCTTCCCTGCCAACGGACGTCAGCGTGCGTCTGCAGCGCTTGGCCGGCGCCAGGCTGACCAATGACGGCGTTATCGTCATCACCGCCAAGCGCTTCCGCAGCCAGGAGCGCAACCGCGCCGATGCTCTCGGCAGGCTCACCGTCCTGATCGTCAAGGCGGCGAAGATCCCCGCGCGCCGCGTTCCCACCGGTCCGACGCGGGCGGAGAAAGAGCGACGGCTTCGCTCCAAGGCGCGTCGGGGCGAGATCAAGAGCCTCCGCGCCAAGCCAGAGCCCCGGGACTGACGTTGCCATGGCGGCGGTGGCAGCGTTAGTTTGCCGCTCGCCCCGACACGAGGATGACTCCATGCGCGTTTTCGCGACGGTGATGATTTCGGCCTTCGCCCTACTGACGGCGTGTTCGCAAGCTTCCCCGCCGCCCGGTGGCGCCGCGAACGATGTCTCCGCCGAATCGGAAGCGCCGGCCGCGGCGCCACCCGTGCTCACCCCTACCCAGAAGAAGGCCATGCTCGCCGAATTGCCGATTGCATATCAGAGCGCCGATCTCGACAACGGCCAGGCAAAGTTCGCCATTTGCAAAACTTGCCACAACGTCACTCAGGGCGGCGGGAACATGACCGGTCCCAACCTCTGGGGCGTTTTCGGCCGCAAGGCAGGCTCTGAGGCGGGCTTTGCCTATTCCGATGGAATGAAGGCGCTCGGATCTACCTGGGACGCCGACAAGATCGACAAATGGATCGCCAATCCGCGCGCCGTCGTTTCCGCCACCAAGATGACCTACATCGGCATGGAGAATCCGAAGGATCGGATCGACCTCATCGCCTATCTGAAGACGGTGACCTCCGCGCCCCCGACGAGCTAACGCTTCTCGAACAGGATTGCCTTGGTGAGGAACGCGCGGTCGTGGCCGCGCTTGAAGAGGCCCGCCGTGGCGAACAAAGCAGAAAGATCGGCGGCGGCGTAGTCGGCGTAGTAGGGCTCGTGAAAATAGGCTGGGAAGATTTGAAGCAAGCGTTCCAGGCGCGGCTCGTCGATGGGCTGGATGGAATCGGCGAAGGCCAGCAAGCCGCCGGGCTTGAGCACCCTGGCGATTTCGGCGGCGATGACCGGCCGCGCCTTCTGCGGCAACTCGTGGAAGAGATAGATGCAGGTGGCGGCATCCAGGCTGGCGTCCGCAAACGGCAACCGCTCGGCTCTGGCCTGAACCAAATTTGAAACTCCCGAGCGCGAGCGCGTTTCGTCGAGATAGGCCAGAGACAGATCGACACCGACGAGGCGCGCGCGCGGAAACGTCCGCGCCAGATCCTTCAGGAAAGCGCCGGCGCCGCAGGCGATGTCGACCACGCAGGTTTCCCGATGATCCCGCTCGCGCCACGCCGTCGCCAGAAGCGAGAGGGCTCGTCTGCGCATCGCCCCGGCCGTTCCCGAGAACAAGGCCTCGACCTGAGCCTCATAGCGGCGCGCGCTCTCGGCGGTGAACCAGCCGCCGGTCTGGAAATGGAAGTTCTGGCGGTAGTAGGTGGGATAGGCGGCGCCATCGGGCGCATCCGCGCGCGCCTCTCCCCCTCCGCCGCGAACGCGTCTGGCCTCGACCTCCCGCGCATCGGCCACTAGATCGAGGGCGACGCGAATGGCCGTCAGCGGGTTGGCTGGCGCATCGTCCATGGCCGGGTAGAGGCCGGCGGCGATATCGCGCCGATCCTTCTCGAAGGCCTCACCCCAGGCGCGACGAACGAAGCCTTCGGGCGCCCGTTCGGCGGTGGGCGCGGTGGCAACCGGTCCGGTCTTGCCGCTCCTGGCCAAAGAGCGCGCCGTCACGCCGGTGACGCCCCACCAGGCCGCCTTGATCGCCGCTCCAGCGGTCTGAACGGACCGATCGAGGACAAAAGCGCGGCGGCGCCGGTCGGCGTTCGTCAATGACTTTCTCGCGAGAACAACGCCGCCAACTCGATATGCGGCGACCACAGAAACTGATCTACCGGCAAGACGGTTTCGAGCCTGAAGCCGCCGTCGACCAGAATGCGGGCATCGCGCGCGAACGTGGCAGGGTTGCATGAGACGCCGACAACCCTGGCCACCCCGGATCTGGCGATCTCCCGGCATTGCACGGCTGCTCCAGCGCGCGGCGGATCGATGACCACAGCGTCCACGCCGGAGAGCTCGGCCGCGAGAACCGGCCGGCGATCGAGGTCACGCGCCTCGGCCGCGATCGCCTTCAGGCCTGGGGCCGTGGCGATCGCGCTTGCCAGAGCCCGTATCGCCCCGGCGGATACGTCGGCGGCGCGCACCGGCGCGATCCTGGCCAGCGGGAAGGTAAAGGCGCCGACGCCGCAATAGAGATCGGCGATCCGGCCAGCGCCGGCGACCCCTTCGATAGCGAAGGCGGCCATCGCCATCTCGGCCTCGGGCACGGCCTGCAGAAAGGCGCCGGTCGGCAGCGCCACCGTCGCTTCGCCCATGCGCACCATGGGCGCGCGCGCTTGGAAGATCACCTCTCCAGCCAAACTGACACGCGCCACGTCGGCTTTGGCGGCGGCGTCGGCCGCGCGCAGGCGAGCGTCGGCGGAGAGACCTCCGCTCTTGGCTTCAACGCCGGTGACGTCGATGTCGAGGCCGGTGAGAGTCGCGGTCACGTGGAGTGTCGGCGCTGAACTCGGGTGTTCCAGAAACGGTTCGGCGATTGCCGCCAGGGCTTGCAGCGCCGCCACGAGCCCTGGCTCGGCGACGACGCAGGAGTCGATCCTGCCTACCCGCCAGGACCTACGCCCCTTGAAACCCAGAACCACTCGACCGCTCTCCCGGCGAGCGTGAAGTGCGAGCCGACGACGTGAGCCGGGCGGCGCGCCGAAGGGGGTGAGGATTTCGGCGCTGAGACCCTCCCTTGCCAGCGTCTCACCTATGCGTTCGACCTTCCAGGCGAGATAGGGTTCGCGCGCCCAATGTTGCAGCGCGCAGCCGCCACAGACGCAGAAATGGGGACACGGCGGGACGACGCGATCCGGACTGGGCGAGAGCACCTCGATCAACCGGCCCAGTTCGCCCTCGAAGTCCGCCAGGATCCGTTCGCCCGGCAGGGTCAGCGGTACGAAGAGGCCCTCCGCCAGGCCGTCGCCCTGTGCGCCGACGGCATCGATGGTGAGTTCGCGCGGGGCTCCGATCCCCGGCTGTCGCCGCGACGGGACACGAAATCGTCGTCCTGCCTTGCTCGCTGTCGTCAAGGATTTCACGCGCCCACGCCGGTTGGAACTCTGCTGCCAACCCGACGGAGTCGGGCTGCCGGCGATACTAGGTCCGGGGTCCGGCTTCGAACAGCTTGCGCAATTCCGGCTTGATGATCTTGCCATTGGCGTTGCGCGGCAGGGTTTCGGGCCAGAACAGCACCCGCACCGGCACCTTGAACGCCGCCAGACGTTCGGCGACGAAAGCGCGCAACTCCGCCTCGCTGGCGCTGGCGCCGGGCTTGAGCGTGACCACCGACCCCGGTTCTTCGCCCAGGGTCTTGTGGGGAATGCCAACCAGGGCGGCGTCCATCACCGCCGGATGGTCGAAGAGAACGTTCTCGACCTCGATACAGTAGATATTCTCGCCGCCGCGGATGAGCATGTCCTTGGCCCGGTCGATGATGAAGCAGAAACCTTCTTCGTCCAGACGCGCCAGATCGCCGGTCTTCACCCAGCCATCGACGAAGGTCTCGGCGGTGGCTTCCGGTTTGTTCCAATATCCGGCCACCACCTGCGGCCCCTTGCACCACAGTTCGCCGACCTCGCCGATCGGCAGCTCGCGCGCGCCGTCGATGCTCATGATCTTGAGATCGGTGACGGCCACGGCCGGCCCGCAGGAGTCGGGGCGATAGTCGTAGTCCTCCGCCCCGTGGCTGGTGGCGGTGGCCGAGGTTTCGGTCATGCCCCAGCCGTTGCCGGGCGCCGAATTGGGGAAGGTCTCGCGGATTTTGCGCACCAGTTCCGGGGCCGAGGGCGCGCCGCCATAGGAGACGCTCTCCAGGGACGAGAGGTCGTAGTTCGCGCGCAGCGGATGCTCGATGAGCTGCCAGGCGATGGTCGGCACCCCGCCGGCCAGGTTCACCCGCTCGCGCTCGATCAGTTCGAACGCTCGGATGGGGTCCCAGCGGCGCATCATCACCACCTTCGCGCCGCTGAACAGGCTGGGATTGAGGATCGCGAAGCAGCCGGTGGCGTGGAAGAACGGCACCGAGAGAAGCATGGCCCGCTGGGGTCCAGCGGGGTCGGGCGTTGGCGGGGCTTCCCCTCGGCGCAGAAAGGCGCGCGCGCCCACGCTGGCGGCGGCCATGATGTTGGAGTTGATGTTGCGCTGGGTGGAGAGAGCACCCTTGGGTTTACCGGTGGTGCCGGAGGTATAGAAAATCGTCGCTGCGTCGTCGGGGCCGATGTCGACAGCCGGCAAGGGGCGATCAGCCAAGCTCTCCCAAGCGTCGGGAGCGCCGATGACGTCCTCGAGCTTGACCAGTTCCGGGTGGGCGAAATCGTCCAGCGCTCTGGCGACGTAGACACGCTCGAGGTCGGGACATTTCGCCAGATGTTCGGTGAGACGCTCCAGCCGCTCGGCATCGAGCACAGCCACCTTCGCGCCGGAATCGACCAGACCGTATTCAAGCTCAGGACCAGTCCACCAGGCGTTGAGCGGCGTGACGATCGCGCCCAGGCAGGCAGCGGCGTAGAAGGCCACCGGCCACTCAGGAATGTTGCGCATGACGATCGCCACCCGATCGCCCTTGACGACACCATCGCCCGCCAGTCTCTCGGCGAAAGCGGCGACCGCCTTGCCAAAGGCCTCGAAAGTGACGCGCTCGTCCTCGTGCACGAGAAAAACACGGTCGGCGAAGGCCCGCGAAGCCTCCACCACCGACCGCAGGCTGGGCGGCGCATTCTTCCAGGTGTGCGTCGCTACGCCCCGGATGATCACCTCCTCCATTTCGAAGGGCGCGCCAGGCGCGGTGAGCAGGGCGTGGGCCTGAGCAATGGACATCGCCGGCCATGCGGGCTTTTCAGAGTCGGGAGCCTCGGTCATATCCGAGCGCACATTCACGACGCGCGGAGGGTTGTAAAGCGCTCAGAGTGATCGGCGTTCAGCTGACGGCCTCCAGTCGCGCCAAGGCGGTTTCCAGTCTCTCCTTGGACGCTTGCCGCTCGGCCAACCGCTCACGGTTCTCCTCGACCACTTCCTCCGGCGCCCGGGCCAGGAAATCGACATTGGCGAGCTTCTTCGACGTGCGATCGATGTCCACGGTCTGACCGGCGATTTCCTTGGCCAGCCGAGCGCGCTCGGCGGCAAGATCGATGAACTCCGCTATGGGCAGGGCGAAGGCGACCCCCTCGGCGACATAGGGCACGGCGCCGGAGACCGCCTGGAATTCGAGACCCGAGACGCGCAACATCTGGTCGATGATCGCCGCGTTGGCGCGCAACACGTCGCGCTGGCCGGGATCGGCATCGACGACGATCAGCGGTGGACGGGCCGATAGCGGCACATTGAGTTCCGAGCGCACGGCGCGGCCCACCGCGATCGCGCCCACCACCAGGGCCATGTCGCGCGCCGCAACCTCGTCGATCCAGGCGTCCGGCAGGTCAGGCCAAGGCGCGACGATCAGCAAGCGGTCACGCTCGCCGGTTTTGCTCCACAGTTCCTCGGTGATGAACGGCATCACCGGGTGCAGCAGTTTGAGGATCGTCTCCAGCACCCACGCGGCCATGGCTCGTGTCTCGGCCTTGGCCGGCTCATCCGTACCCTGAAGAACTGGCTTGGAAAACTCCAGATACCAGTCGCAATAGGCGTTCCAGATGAAGCGGTAGAGGGCGGCGGCGGCGGTGTCGAAGGCGCAGGCCTCAAGCGCCCGGGTCACCTGGCGAGCGGCCTTGACCGTCTCGCCGAGGATCCAACGGTTCACCCGCCCACTCGCCAAGCCGGGATCGAACGACGGAGGCGCGACGCAACTGTTGAGTTCACAGAAGCGGGCGGCGTTCCACAGTTTGGTGCCGAAGTTGCGATAGCCCTCGATCCGCGCCGTGGACAGACGAATGTCGCGCGCCTGGCCCGACATGGCCGTCAGTGTAAAGCGCAATGGATCGGCGCCATAGGCGTCCACCAGCTCCAGGGGGTCCATGACATTACCCTTGGACTTGGACATCTTGGCCCCTTCCGCGTCGCGGATGAGGGCGTTGATGAACACCCGCTGGAACGGCGCCTGGCCGGTGAAGTGCAAGCCCATCATCATCATTCGGGCGACCCAAAAAAAGATGATGTCGAAGCCAGTGATCAGGGTGTGGGTCGGATAGAAGCGCGCCAGATCGGAGGTTTTCTCCGGCCAGCCCAGGGTCGAAAACGGCCACAGCGCCGAGGAGAACCAGGTGTCGAGCACATCCTCGTCCTGGCGCAGGGGCTCGTCGCAGCCATAGTGTTCACGCCCGGCGGCGAGGGCCTCCTCCTCGGTCTCGGCGACGAAAATCCGGCCGTCTGGCCCATACCAGGCCGGAATTCGGTGACCCCACCAGAGCTGTCGCGAGATGCACCAAGGCTCGATGTTGCGCATCCATTCGAAGTAGGTCTTCTCCCAGTGGCGCGGTTCGAAGACGGTGCGGCCGTCCTCGACGGCGGCTATGGCCGGGCCGGCCAAAGTCTTCGCGTCCACGTACCACTGATCGGTGAGGTACGGTTCGACCACCACCCCCGAGCGGTCGCCATGGGGAACGGCGTGGCGCACCTTTTCCACGCCACGCAGAAGGCCAAGAGCCTCGAACGCCGCCACCACGGCCTTGCGCGCCTCGAAGCGGTCGAGCCCGCGATAGGCCGCTGGGCCATTCTCGTTGATCCGCGCGGACGGATCGAGAATGTTGATCATCGGCAGGCGGTGCCGCTGGCCGACCTTGAAATCGTTGAAGTCGTGAGCCGGGGTGATCTTGACCGCGCCCGAACCCTTGTCCGGGTCGGCATAGTCGTCGGCGATGATTGGGATCGGGCGCCCGACGATCGGCAGGCGCACGCATTTGCCGATCAGATGGGTATAGCGCGCGTCGTCGGGATGCACGGCCACGGCCGTGTCCGCCAGCATGGTTTCCGGCCGCGTCGTAGCGACGACGATCTCGCCTGAGCCGTCCTCAAGCGGATAGGCGAAATGCCAATAGTGGCCATCGACCTCGCGTTGTTCGACCTCGAGATCAGAAATCGCCGTCTGGAACCTCGGGTCCCAGTTCACCAGGCGCTTGTCGCGATAGATGAGTTTCTGACGATGCAGGGCGACGAATACCTGGCGCACCGCCCGCGAGAGGCCTTCGTCGAGGGTGAAGCGCTCGCGGCTCCAGTCGCAGGAGGCGCCCAGACGGCGAAGCTGGCGTGAAATGGCCCCGCCGGATTCCGCCTTCCACTCCCAGACGCGCTCGACGAACGCCTCGCGGCCCATGTCGCGGCGGCCGATATTGCCGGCTGCGGCCAATTGTCGCTCCACCACCATCTGGGTGGCGATTCCGGCGTGATCGGTTCCGGGCAGCCACAGGGCCGCCGCGCCGCGCATCCGCTGGAAACGGATGAGTACGTCCTGAAGCGTGTTGTTGAGCGCGTGACCGATGTGCAGCGAGCCGGTCACATTCGGCGGGGGGATCACGATCGAAAACGGCGTCGCCGCCGGATCGTTCGTGGGCGCGAAGACGCCCGACTCTTCCCACAGCCGATAGAGCCGCGGTTCGGTCGAGCCGGAATCGAACGCCTTGTCGAGCATGGTACTCACGTCTAGCGGGACAGAACTGGCCCCGAAGACGGGGCGCGGAAGCGACCCCCTTCTATTCCTAGAAAGGGGTCAGCGGGGGCTTAGCGTGCTCTGCTGCCCCGGGAAATCCGCGCTACTTCTTCTTCGACGTGCTCGCGAACGATCTCGGGCAGATGGGTTTCGAGCCATTCTTTGAGGATCGGACGCAGCAGTTCGCGGACCACGTCCTCCAGGCTACGACCCGGTGCGGGCATGGTCATGGAAGGTTCTCCTGAGGATTCTTTTACAGCGACAGAGAGTTTGGCGAAGGCGGAAGCGGTGTCGGTCGCGACCTTGTCGCCCAGCAGAGCGGCATCCGGGTTTGCCGGCGCCTCTCCGGCTTTGGTTTCAGGCATGTCTTTCTCCGAAACGTTTACTGCTTCGTCTGCAGCTTTTTTGTTTGATTCAGCCTTGGTTGATTGGCCGCCCGATGCTTCAGCTTCGTTAAAGCTCGGCGCTTCCTCGGGCTTGCCCTTGGCGGCGGGAGCGGTAGCGGGGCTGGCAGCGGTAGGTTCTGGAGCATTGGCGTCTCCCTCCGGCGCGTCATCGTCGGTGATGATGCGGCGGATCGAGGCCAGTATCTCGTCCATCGTCGGTTCTGGCGCGGGCTGTTCCGGCATAATCAAAAGACCATCGGGTCAGGGCGAGCGGGATGCTCCCCCTTGATAGCTGCACCCATCTGAATCTGTAAACAGCTTCATGAGTGTTTGTCGAGCGTCAATGCGTCGCACCGCAATCGAGTTATCTGGAATTCAACTCGCCAGCCAGCCAACGCCGCTCAACATAGTTAATGAATTAGAGCGCGAAACTACGCCGAGCCTCGAAGCCGGCAAGTACAGGCGGCGTCGAGTCGAAGAGCGACCTTGAGCCAATCGTAAATCCCGTGCGGACATACAGCATTGCGTGGCCAACGGGTCCGTCGCGCTCAACCACCGCCAAGCGTCCATTCGGGGCCAGCGCCGCCTTCCAGGATTCCGGTGCGGCCGTGACCGCCCCCTCGCAGACAACAATATCCCACGCGCCGCTCGAGGCGGTGAGATCGCCGGCGTCGAGCCGGCTGACCGTGAGGCCGATCCGCTCGAGGATCGCCGCCGCGTAGGGCGCAGCGATGGCCAGGGCGCTTTCCGATGGTTTGGGCGCCAGCGCCTGCAGCAGCTTGCCGATGTCGCGCGGGCGCAACATCCAGCGACCGGGAGCATACTCGATCTCGGCATCGGCATAGGCGAGCCAGCCTTTCCCCGCCGGCGTCAGGCTTTCGCGCGGGAATGCGCGCATGGCGTCGATGATCGCCAGATCGGTGACATCCTGGGTGCGCACCTGGCTGTCGACCATGATTTCGCGCGCGGCGGTGAATTCGACGCTCATGGAATCCTCAAGAAATCGGGCGGCGCAGGCTTATAGGACCCTCCTCCGGCCAGGCGCAATGCGCCGGCGATTGCCCGGCGAGGACGCATCTGTTAGCGCTTCGCCTCCCTCGCGCGGCCTGGTGGCGGAGTGGTGACGCAGCGGACTGCAAATCCGCGCACGCCGGTTCGATTCCGGCCCAGGCCTCCAGAGTCTCTATTCTGTCATGCCGGCGATCGCCTGGGCCAGGGTCTGGCGATCAAAGTATGACCGGGCCTCGTCGGCTTCCAGCCTCTTCGCCCAGCCATCGGAGCGCCCCAGCCACGCGTCAAGGGCCTCGCGCGCGGCGGGATCAGAACGGCGGAGGTCGGCGGCCGCCGCGGCGAGATCGAGATCGGCGACGCTCAGGCTGCGAACATCGTCATCAAGCCCGGGCGCCCGATAACGCTCGGCAATGGCGCCGAGAACCGACCGGGCGGCCTCGACCATGGCAATCGCCGCCGGATGATCGCCCTTCTCAAGCGCGGCGAGGCCGGCGGACACCGCACGGCGCGCGTCGCCGATAGCGGACCGGACGGTCACCGATTCGAAACCCGCCACCCGACATGCGGTGGGTGAAAGCGCGCGCACATAGGCGGCCAGTCCCTTCAGCACGGCGGGTGGGGGTTCGGGGCCGTCGAATTCCTCGGTCACCAGTCCATAGATGAACCGCTCAAGATCGGGCGATCCAGGCTTCTGCGAAACCTTGAGCGCGCCCTTTGGGCCGCCAAGATCGGGGATCGGTCGGGGGTCATCGACGTGATCGCCGCGATGGCTGCTGAACAGGAACGAGGTGACGTCCGCGGTGCCCGGCGCGCCCGAGAGGCCCGGAAAGTCGAAATCGCGATTGGCCCGACCGTTGCGATGACAGGTCTCGCAGTCGACGCCGGCGCGCGCCGCCTGGCCGCCAAGCGTCAGCGGCGTGCGAAACGCCGCCCGGCCGAGCTCGACTTCATAGGCGTCGTCGGCGTTAGCGGCCTTTGATAGGCACTCCACCGGACGCCGCGTGAGAATTCTTGCCGCGTCAGCCCCGGGCGCCAGCCAGCGTTGTTCGTGCAGTGGAACCGCGGCCGGCGCCGCCATGCCGCCGGCCAGGGCGAGGATCAGGAGGCCGGATCGCCGCCGCGCTCGATCCAACGCCTGAGATCCTCAGCCTCGACGCAACCGAACGCGCACTGGTCATCGAGTTTCGCCAGCATGCGCCGGGCGCCGCCGAGGTCGCCGCGAATGACCATCAGCTCGCCGTAGTATTCCGTGGCGCCCCGATGGTTTGGCGCTTCGGCAATCGCCGCTTTGTAAAATGTCTCCGCGCGATCGAGATAACCCATCTTACGCCAGACATAACCTTTGTAGGTGAGCACATCCGGATGTGGGCCCA
>DATCEL010000175.1:0-6510 GCA_036510115.1 Caulobacteraceae bacterium | reverse complement strand
CACCCAGCGGCAATACACCGTGCTCGCCGCGGCCGCCGCCAATGACGGCCTCACCCAGAACGATCTGGTGCGCGCCACCGGCATAGACCGCTCCACCCTGGCCGACCTTGTCGCGCGAATGCTGGTCAAGGGACTGCTTGTGCGCGAGCGTTCGGCGACCGACGCGCGGGCCAATTGCGTGCGCCTATCGCAAGCCGGCCGCGCCGCCCTGGCCGCCGGCGCGCAACCCGCCACGATGGCCGACAGTCGCCTGTTGGCGTCGCTCTCGGCCAAAAAGCGCGAGAGTTTCATGAAGATGCTCGCGGCGATCGCCGGGGGCGCCGATACATCTGGCGCTGGGAAGGCGAAACCGCCCAAGAAGGTCAAGTCCAAGGCCGGTAAGATCAAGGGCGGCGCGGCGGTCAAGGCTGGCAAGAAGCAAAAAAGGGCCAAGAAAGCCAAGGCCGCGCTCGGCGTGTGAGCGACCCCTCTAGAGTCGCCCGGTCAAGGCCGCCCAGCTAAGGCGCCAGCGCTTTTCGAGTTCGGACGGCGAGCCCACGCTGAGATCCGCCAGCGCCAGGGTGGCGCACAGCGCGGCGGGAAACGCTACGGCTGGAAGCTGGCGAGCCGCGCGTCGCGCCTCCGACAGCGCGTCGCGCAAACAGGCATCCGCGGCCGGTCCGACCGCCTTCCCGGAACGGCGCAGCAGGGTTAGGCCCCAGACGAGGCCCGCCGGGGCCGCGTCGACCGCGTTGCCGCCAAGACTGAGCGCCGCCAGACCGGCGAGACACCCCTGAGCGCTCCGCGCCCAGTTGAGGGCGTCCACGGTTTCGAACCGCCGCGTCTCCAGAGCGCCGATCCGCGCCGCGATCATCGCTTCGAACGCCTCGCGCGGCAGGCCCCCGCGACGCACCGCTGTCGCCAGAGCCTCCGCGGCGGGGTGGCGGCGCACCGCGATCCCCGAGAAGATTTCGGCCACCGCCTCGCGCCACCAGACGAGACGGATCTCCGCCGCCATGGGGTTCGAGACCAACGCGCTGGCGCGCGTCAGTTGATGGTCGAAATCATACAGAGCGATGACATCGGCGCGCCGGGCCGGGTCGGCGATGAAACGGCTGGCCAGCCAACGATCAGGATCGACCCGGCGGACCTCGCCATCCAGGTCGACCCCAGCGGTCAAAGCCTAGAGCAAACCACGTTCAGATGGAATCATCTGAACGTGGATAATTTGCTCTAGAATCAAAAGTGTAGAGCCTGATTCAACGCTTGCATCTGTTCCGTGCAAACGCATCAGGCTCTAGCCGTACAGCGTCTGATACATGGCCATGGAGGTGAGCATCGGCAGCGACAGCAGCACATTGGCGCGCGAAGCCAGGGTTGCG
This sequence comes from Caulobacteraceae bacterium, assembly GCA_036510115.1. Classification (GTDB taxonomy): domain Bacteria; phylum Pseudomonadota; class Alphaproteobacteria; order Caulobacterales; family Caulobacteraceae; genus Acaudatibacter. Next base: position 5,149 of record DATCEL010000175.1, on the reverse strand, counting down.
ATGCGGCCGGCCCGGGCCTTGGCGTCGGCGTCCGCCGCCTTGATGCCAAGCACGATCTTCTGGTTCGGCCAGATGATCCCCCAGACGTTGAGGAACATGATGATCGCCAGCCAAACGCCAATGCCCATCAGGGTGTAACCGCGGTCGGTCGGACCATAGCCGCCGGCGAATCCGAAGGTGAACACCTTCTCGGCGTACGGCGCCGGGCGAAGGGCGGCGACGCCGAGGCCGGCGAGCACCGTGAATAGGGCCGACCAGCGGAACCAGAACATGGCTTCGGGCGCGATGTATTTGATGATCGCCGGTTTCTGCTCGGCGGGTATGTCCGGCATCTTCCGCGTCTGGACGAAGTTGAAATAGTAGAGGAGGCCGATCCACAGAATGCCGAACACCACGTGCATCCAGCGGAAGACCGCCTGCCAGAAGATCGGGCCAAGTCCCTGCCCGCTGGCCTGGGAATAGGCGAACATCATGATGACCGCCAGGATTACGCCCAAGATGATGGTGTTGCGAAGGTTGAGGAGAATGCCGGCCACGACGGCCCCCTTTCCAGATCTGATTCCCTGCCAAGGCGTTTGGCATAATCCCATTTTTGCAAGCGCGCAAAGCTGAGCGCGTGGGCACGCGCGGGACACAATTCGCCGACTCCGCCGCCCTCGGCGAACCGTCGATCATTACGGCGTCGTAAGTGGACGATGGGCCGAACTTCTATAAGGGTCACCGGCTACAGCTGGGGATCCTCCATGACACGCTCCAAACTCGCGCAAGCGCTGTTGCTTGCCGCCGCCCCGTTCGCGCTCGCCAGCGCGGCCAACGCCGCCCTGCCACGCTTTCCCCAGCCCTATGGCGAGCGGATCGTGTTCGTTGCCGACGGCAATCTATGGTCGGTCGACAAGGCTGGGGGCGCTGCCGAGAGGCTGACGAGCGCGCCGGGCCAGGACATGTTCCCGCGCGTCTCGCCGGACGGAAAGTGGATCGCCTATACCGAAGCCAGCAAGGCCGGCACCGACATCTGGGTGATCCCAGCCTGGGGCGGCGCGGCGCGGCGGCTCACCTATCATCCGACCACGGAGGCTGGCACGGGCGGGCGGCACGGCCCGGACAATATGGTGGTCACCTGGACCCCGGACTCCCAGTATGTCGTCTACCTGACCAAGAAGGACCAGTGGAACGGCTGGATCCAGAACATGTACAAGGTTCCGGTCGCAGGCGGCGCACCGGCGCCCATGGCGATCGACAGCGCGGTCGGTCTGGCGACTTTCGCCCCTGACGGCCACACCATCGCCTATAATCGCATCTTCCGAAATTTCCGCACCTGGAAGCGGTACAACGGCGGCCTCGCCCAGCAGGTGTTCACCTACGACTTCGACACCCGCAAACTCGACCAGATCACCGACTGGTCGGGAACCAACACCTCGCCGATGTGGTATGGCCGGAAAATCTATTATCTCTCGGACCGGGATATCCACAGGCGCGCGAACATCTGGGTCTACGACCAGGACACCAAACAGACTCGCGAAGTCACCCACTTCACCGACTACGATATCGATTTCCCGGCTCTTGGCGGCGACGCGATCGCCTTTCAGCAAGGCGGCAAACTCTATCTGCTCGACTTGCCGGGAGAGGCGCTTCGCGAAGTCTCCGTCAACCTGCCCGACGACAACACCCGCCTTCGCCCGCGCGTCGCCGACGTGAAGAACCAGATCCGCGCCACCGATCCGGCGCAGCAGACGGACTTCGCGCTCGCGCCTAACGGCAAGCGCACGCTGTTTTCCGCCCGCGGCGACATCTTCAGTGTGCCGACCGAAAACGGCGCCACGCGAGATCTGACCGGCACGCAAGGCGCCGACGAGGATCATCCGGCCTGGTCGCCGGACGGCAAATGGGTGGCCTACACCACCGACGCCAGCGGCGAGCAGCAGATTGCCATTCGTCCCGCTGAAGGCGGCCCGGAACGGCGGCTGACGTCGTTTGCGCAGGGCTATCTCTATGGCCCCCTGTTCTCGCCGGATGGAAAGGCCGTCGCCTTCAGCGACAGCGCCCACAAGCTTTGGATCGTGCGCACGGATGGCGGTGCGCCCCGCGAGGTGGCCCAGGACAAACGCAATGAGATACATGATCAGGCGTTTTCGCCCGACGGCCGCTGGCTCGCGTTCAGCATGGCCGCGACGGACCGACGGCGGGATCTCTATCTGTACAGTGTCGACACAGGCGTCGCGACCAGGCTCGGCGCCGGCGACAACATCGATCAGAATCCGGTGTTCTCGCCAGACGGCAAATATCTTTATTTCAACTCCAGCCGGCACGAGAACACGGTTCCCTCCGATGTCGATTTCGACTTCGCCATCCTGAAATCCACGGGCGTCTATGCGATCCCGCTGGCGCGCGACACCGCCTCGCCCACGGCGCCAAAATCCGACGAAGCGGATACCGGCCCTGACGACAAGAAGGATGTTGCCAAGCCGGACAGCGCCGCCAAGGCGACCAAATCCAACGACAAGCGCCATGCGGACAAGGACGGCGCCGCGTCGCCAGATCGGACGAGCGCCCTGGCGCCGATCCGGGTCGACCTCGATGGCATGATGGCGCGAGCCGTGGCCGTACCGATCGACCCGGCGAACATCGCCCAGATGGATGCGCGCGACGATCGCATCTTCTACCTGACCCAGCCGATCGGCCTCATCGACGGCAACCTCAAAGGCGAGAAGGCGACGCTTCACCTCTACGATCTCAAGAAGCGCAAGGACTCCGTCGTCGCCGAGGACGTCGATGCCTATTCACTCTCGCTCGACGGTCAGAAGATCCTGATCCGTCACGACAAGGACTACACGGTCCTCGACGCCAAGGCCGACGCCACCAAGGACGAGGACGCGGTCAAGAAACTCGACCTCTCCCACGCCCGCATGCTGGTCGATCCGGGCGCCGAGTGGACTGAGATGTTCGACAACGCCTGGCGTCTCGAGCGGGACCTGTTCTTCTCGACGGCGATGAACGGCCAGGACTGGAAGGCCGTCCACGACAGCTACGCCCGCCTGGTGCCGGCCTTGGGCTCGCGGGAGGATCTCAACTATCTGATCGGCCAGATGATCGGCGAGATCTCCAACTCCCACACCTATGTGGGCGGCGGCGACGATGGCGACACCGGACCGACCGTCCACGCCGCCTTGCTGGGCGTTGATTGGGCGCTGGATCCGGCTTCCGGCCGTTACCGTTTCGCGACCATCTATCCCGGCGACAATACCCGCGACGACTATCGCAGTCCCCTGACCCAACCGGGCGCTGAGGCCAAGGCAGGTGACTATCTGCTGGCGGTGAACGGCGTCGAACTGACCGCGGGCATCGACCCAGACAGCCTGATGCAACTGGCGGACGCCGACACCACGGTGGATCTGACCATCGCCGACAGCCCGACCGGCCCTCGCCGCCACATCGTGGTCAAGCCTGTCGGCAACGAACTCGGCCTAAGAGAGGCGGCGTGGATCGCGCACAATCGGCAAACCGTGGACAGGCTTTCGGGCGGCCGCGTGGGCTACGTCTACATGTCCGACATGGAGCAGCTTGGGCTGCAACAGTTCGTGCGTCAGTTCTACGCCCAACTCGACAAGCAGGCCCTGATCGTTGACGACCGCTGGAATGGCGGCGGCTTCATCGCGCCGTTCACGCTGGAGCGCCTGCGCCGCGTCCTGGTGACGCTGGACGCCAATCGCGAGTCCGCCGTCGCCACCGAACCCGAGCAGGTGCTGAACGGGCCCAAGGTGGCGCTGCTCAACCATTGGTCGGCCTCGGATGGCGACATCTTTCCGTATCTCTTTCATGAGTACGGCCTCGGCAAACTGATCGGCACGCGCTCGTGGGGCGGCGTGCGGGGCATTCGCGGCAACTGGCAGATGATGGACGGCGGCTACATCACCATACCGGAGGAGGCGCTTTACACGACCACCGGCCAGTGGGCGGTGGAGAACCACGGCGTCGATCCGGACATCGAGGTCGAAAATGAGCCCGCCGCCTTGCTCGCGGGACATGACACGCAGCTGGAGACCGCGGTCGATCTGATGATGAAACAGATCGCGGGCCGGCCGGCCGGGCTGCTGCCGCCGCCGCCGCTCATTCCCGCCTATCCGCCCAGCGGAATCGTGGCGCCGCAACCCTGAGGCTTCACACCGCGATCAGGGCGGCGGCGAAGCGCCGCCCCTCGGAGACGAGGACATTATAGAGGCGCGCGGCCGCCTCGGTGGACATGAATTCGAGACCGAGGCCCGCGCCTTCAACGGCGTCGCGCACCGCCCTGGGCGGCAGGGCCGCCACCGGCCCGGCGCCGAGCAGCAGGAATTCCGATATGGCCCTCCCGGCGCCGATTACCTGGGCGAAATCCGACGGGAGCAGATCCGCTACGCCTGTGGGCGTCCAGTCCATCGGCCGATCGTCCAGGATGAGCAGCGAGCCTGGACGCCAAAGGCCCGAGACTCGGAACCCGCCGCCGCCCCAAGCGTCGATCGAAGGGGCCTCCCGCATCTAAGCTGCTACCTGACGATGTTGGCCGGCTGGGGTCCGATGGGTTTGGCAGGCTCGTCGTCGCGCCTGGTCCCCCACAGGAGAATGATCGGCGAGGCGACATAGATCGACGAATAGGTGCCGATGACGATGCCGAACAGCAGCACTATGGACAATGGCCGGAGCGACTCGCCGCCGAAGACCGCCAGCCCCGAAAGCGCCAGCAGGGCCGTGACGCCGGTGATCACCGTCCGCGACAGGGTTTCGTTGACCGACAGGTCGATGAGATCGCGCAGCGGCATGCGTTTGTACTTGCGCCGGTTCTCGCGCAGCCGGTCGAAAACCACGACCGTGTCGTTCATCGAGTAGCCGATGATGGTCAAGAGGGCGGCGATCAGGTTGAGGCTGAACTCCAGGCGCAACAGCAGGATCAGACCGAACGAAAGCGTCAGGTCGTGAAAGAGGGCGACCACCGCGCCCAGGCCGAACTGCAGTTCGAAACGGAACCAGATGTAGATCAACATCAGGCCGACGGCGGCCAGCAGAGCCTCTATGCCCTTGACCTCCAGCTCTCCGGAAACTTCCGGCCCGACAAAGTCGGTGCGCGAGAACGTGACTTGGCCCAGCGCCTGGGTGATCGTTGTCTTGACGTTGGCGG
>DATCEL010000174.1:0-4426 GCA_036510115.1 Caulobacteraceae bacterium | reverse complement strand
GCGCCGCCTGCGCCGCTCGGTCGAAATAGGCCGGGAAGAGACGGAATCCTGCGGGGGCCATCACCCTCACCCTAGGCGAAATCGGGGTCCGGCGCGGCGCCCTTGCGGCGAGGCCTCACCTTCCCATATTCCAGACCGAGGCCGGACGCTCCCCTTCATGGGTGCGCAGCCTCATCCGGGGCGCGGCGCCTGAATTGGGGCCGAGGCCGCGGGCGCCAAATTTGAGTTTGGGGCGGGCGCGCGAGGGAGCTTCGTATTCGAAGTTCATCTGTGCGCGCCGCCGCCGCCACAGGAGCGAGATTACGTTTTCATGAGCAAGATCATTGGCATCGACCTTGGCACGACCAATTCGTGCGTGGCCATCATGGACGGCAAGACGCCGAAAGTGATCGAGAACGCCGAGGGCGTTCGCACCACCCCGTCCGTCGTGGCGATTCTGGACGACGGTGAACGCCTCATCGGCCAGCCGGCCAAACGGCAGGCGGTCACCAATCCCGAAAATACCTTCTTCGCCATCAAGCGCCTGATCGGCCGCAACTTCTCCGACCCGATGGTCGAGAAGGATAAGGGCATGGTGCCCTATGAAATCGTCAAAGGCCCGACGGGCGACGCCTGGGTTCGCGGCCACGGCAAGGACTATTCGCCCGCGCAAATCTCGGCCTTCATCCTCCAGAAGATGAAAGAAGCCGCCGAGGCGCACCTGGGCGAAAAGGTCGAAAAGGCGGTCATCACCGTGCCGGCCTACTTCAACGACGCCCAGCGTCAGGCGACCAAGGACGCCGGCAAGATCGCCGGCCTCGAGGTTCTGCGCATCATCAACGAGCCGACGGCCGCGGCGCTCGCCTACGGTTTGGAAAAGAAGGATGGCCAGAAGGTCGCGGTCTACGACCTCGGCGGGGGCACCTTTGACGTTTCGATTCTTGAACTCGGGGACGGCGTCTTCGAGGTCAAGGCCACCAATGGCGACACTTTCCTGGGCGGCGAGGATTTCGACCTGCGCGTCGTCGACTACCTGGCCGACGAGTTCAAGAAGGAACAGGGCGTCGATCTTCGCAAGGACAAGCTTGCCCTCCAACGGCTCAAGGAAGAGGCGGAGAAGGCCAAGAAGGAACTGAGCTCCACCGCCCAATATGAGGTCAATCTGCCGTTCATCTCGATGAACGCCTCCGGACCCCTCCATCTCAACATCAAGCTTTCGCGTTCCAAACTCGAAGCCCTGGTCGAAGATCTGATCACCAAGACGGTCGGCCCCTGCGAGCAGGCGCTCAAGGACGCCGGGCTGAAGAAGAGCGACATCGACGAGGTCATTCTTGTGGGCGGCATGACGCGCATGCCCAAGGTGGTGGAGACGGTGAAGGCGTTCTTCGGCCGTGAACCCCACAAGGGAGTCAATCCCGATGAGGTTGTCGCCCTCGGCGCAGCGATTCAGGCCGGCGTTCTGCAGGGCGACGTCAAGGATGTGCTTCTGCTCGATGTAACGCCCCTAACCCTCGGCATCGAGACCCTCGGCGGCGTGTTCACCGCCCTGATCGAGCGCAACACCACGATTCCGACCAAGAAGAGCCAGGTGTTCTCCACCGCCGACGACAATCAGAGCGCGGTGACCATTCGGGTGTTCCAGGGTGAGCGCCCGATGGCGGTCGATAACAAGCTTCTAGGCCAGTTCGACCTTGTCGGTATTCCACCGGCGCCGCGCGGCGTTCCCCAGGTGGAAGTGACCTTCGACATCGACGCCAACGGCATCGTCAACGTCTCGGCCCGCGACAAGGCCACGGCCAAGGAACAGTCGATCCGTATCCAGGCCAACGGCGGTCTCTCCGACAGCGATATCGAGCGCATGGTCAAGGAAGCGGAAGCCAACGCGGCGGAAGACAAGAAGCGCAAGGAGCAGGTCGAGGCGAAGAACCACGCCGACGCTCTCATCCACAGCACGGAAAAGGCCCTCGCCGAGCATGGCGACAAGGTCGGAGCGGAGGAAAAGAGCGCCATCGAGGCGGCGGTCGCCGATCTGAAATCCTCGTTGGAAGAGGGCGACGTCGAAGCCATCTCGGCCAAGACCGCCACCCTGATGCAGGCCTCGATGAAACTCGGCGAAGCCATGTACAAGGCTCAGCAAGGCGAGGCGCCGCCGGCCGCCGAGGACGCCGCTCACAACGACGACGGCGTCGTCGACGCTGAGTTCGAAGAGGTCAAGGACGACAAGCAGTCGGCCTGAGGCCGGCCGCGGGGGACGCGCGATGTGGACGAAATCACAGGGCGGCGTGGAGCGAGCCTCTCGCGCCCAGGCGTCGTCTTGTAAGGTGCGCTCGCGTCGCCCACTTGAACGCCATCCTCTAAGGCTGACGTGACGATGCGCGACTACTACGAGATCTTGGGCGTCAGCCGTGGCTGCGACGAAGGCGGTCTGAAGTCAGCCTTCCGCAAACTGGCCATGGAGCATCATCCGGACCGCAACGGCGGCTGTCCGGACGCCACGTCCCGGTTCAAGGAACTCAACGAAGCCTATTCCGTACTCTCCGATCGCGATAAGCGCGCGACCTATGATCGGTTTGGCCACGCCGGTCTTAATGGCGGCAATGGCGGCGCCGGCTTCCACAACGTCCATGACATCTTCAATGACGTATTCGGCGACGTCTTCGGCGACATGTTCGGACGCGGTCAACGATCCAGCGGGCCGTCCCGGGGCCAGGACCTGCGCTACGATCTCGATATCACCCTTGAGCAGGCCTACGCCGGCGCCGACGTTGAGATTCGCGTGCCCGCCGCCATGGCCTGCGAGACCTGCGAAGGCTCTGGCGCCAAGCCAGGCACGGCGGCGACCGGCTGCGCGACCTGCGGCGGGGCCGGCCGTGTGCGCAGAAGCCAGGGCTTCTTCCAGGTCGAAACCACCTGTCCCCGGTGCGGGGGCGCGGGACGACTGATCCTCAGTCCGTGCCCCACCTGCGCTGGCCATGGACAACTTCGGCGTGAGCGCCTGCTGCAGGTGCGCGTACCGGCCGGCGTCGATGACGGGTCGCGCATTCGCCTCGCCGGCGAAGGCGATGCCGGGGCCAAAGGCGGCCCGCGCGGTGATCTGTACATTTTTGTCTCGGTGAAGCCGCACGACCTTTTTGAGCGCGATGGTCTCGATCTTCGCTGCCAGATTCCCGTGCCGATGGCGATCGCGGCCCTGGGCGGAGAGATTGACGCGCCCTGCCTTCTCGGCGGCGAACACTGCGATGGAAAATGCAAAATACCGGTCAAGGTGAAACCGGGCGCCCAGACCGGCGAGACCGTGGCCGTTCGCGGCAAGGGCATGCCCTCCCTGCGGTCGCGCCAGCGTGGTGACCTGGTGGTCGAACTCTTCGTCGAGACGCCGACCAATCTTACCGGGCGTCAGAAAGACCTGCTCAGGGAATTCTCCGGCGCCTGCGGCGAAAGCCAAAGTCCGCGCGCGGCCGCGTCCCGCAAACAGGCGCGCAGTTTTTGGGAAAGAGTCACCGGCGACAATAGCCGCGCCTGAACCCTATCGCGCGGTCAGCCTGCCGATCGCCGACCAACGATAGGCCGTCTCCCGGAGAGTGCCGCCCCAGCCGGCCACCCGACGCTGTTCCGCCGGGGCTCCGCCAAGATGGGCGTAGAAGCCCATGGCCCGCTCATTGCCGTTCAACACCCAGACTTTCAAAGTCTCGGCGCCCTGGGCCTCGAGCGCGCGGACCGTGGTTCCGAACAGACGCCGGCCGAGCCCATACCCCTGCACCGATTTGAGCAGATAGAGCGTGAACACCTCGGCCTCGCCGGAGGCCGACCCCGGAACCGAGCCCGTGCAATAGGCGGTTAGGCCGTGCGGCCCCTCGGCGGCCAACACCACTTCGTCTGGCCGCGCGCGCGTCAGTTGTCGTCGCCAGCGTGCGGCATGGATCGGCGCACTCATCCGGTCGAGGTAGTCGGCGGGCAAAAGGCCGGAATAGGTCTCGCGCCAGCACTGCACATGCACATCGGCCAAGGCGGCGGCGTCGCCCGGGCCGGCGGGAACGATGACGGTCTCGGCGAGTCGCTCCATCACGCCCTTTAGCTCGCGCCGACCAGGCGCGCGGTCAAGGGCTGACGTCGTCCCTCCGCGCCTATAGCCTTGGCGACGATGGACCTGGAGAGCCCGCCGATTCTCAACCCGACGCCAGCCGCGGCGACGAGCCCGGTCATGGCCCAATACTTCGAGATCAAGGCGCGTCAGCCAGACGCCCTGCTGTTCTTCCGCATGGGCGATTTCTACGAACTTTTCTTCGAAGACGCGGCCAAGGCCGCCGCCGCCATCGGCATCGCCCTGACCCACCGCGGAACCCACGCCGGCGCGCCGATCCCCATGGCCGGCGTCCCCGCTCACGCCGCCGAGGCCTATCTCGCCAAACTGATCCGCGCTGGCTTCAAGGTCGCGGTCGTCGATCAG
>DATCEL010000173.1:0-9701 GCA_036510115.1 Caulobacteraceae bacterium | reverse complement strand
CATGTTGTCCTTGGACTTCGACATGTCGATGGCGATGATGCGCGATGCGCCGGCAATGGCCGCGCCGTTGATGGCGGCCAAGCCCACGCCGCCGCAGCCGATCACCGCCACCGTCTCGCCGGGTCTAACCTTGGCCGTGTGGAAAACGGAACACACTCCGGTAAGCACGCCGCAGCCGATCAACGCCGCCCTATCAAGAGGCATGTCCGGACGGATGGCCACGCAGGCATGCTCATGGATCAGCATTTGCTCGGCGAAACTCGACAGGTTGAGATACTGCATCATCAGCCCCGTTTCCTGGGCAAGGCGCGGTGTATCGCCGGCTTCGCGCTTGGTGTCGGGGCTGACGCACAGGCTCATGTGTCCGGTGAGACAGAATTCGCAATGACCGCAATAGGCCGAAAGGCAGGTGATCACGTGGTCGCCCGGCTTAACCGTCCGCACCTCCGAGCCGACCTGTTCGACCACGCCGGCGCTCTCGTGACCGAGAACGGCCGGCAGTGGATGAGGATAGGAGCCTTCGATGAAGTGGAGATCGGAGTGGCAGACGCCGGCGGCGACCGTGCGAATCAACACTTCATGCGGCCCGGGTTTGCTGATTAGGACGTCCTCGATCTGGAGCGGCGTTCTGACTTCCCTGAGGACGGCGGCCTTCATGATGCGTGCCCTTTCGCGGCAGAGCTAGAGGTCGCCTTCGCGGCCTCGGCTGGAGGTTATCGCCGGTAAGTCGGCGCCCGCCAAGGACCAACTCGGCGGTCCCCGACATTGCCGAGATCGCGCCATGGCCTTAGGTTCTCAAATCATGAAGCTCACTCTGTCGCGCGCCATCGCCTCGCTCTGCCTGTTGACCCTCGGCGCGTGCACCGAGGGTACGATCGGTCCAACTTACGCCGGGCCGGGGACAGCCAGGACGACGCCGTACTTTCGGCCGAGCTCGGGAGAAGTTTTCAACGAGGGTGATTTCGCCTGGTCACGAGCGCCCGGCGTCGGGGCGATCGACGGCGTCGTCACCTTCCACGACGGCGACACGCGCTATTCCTGCGGCGGCCGCGATGTCATCCTGACGCCGGAGACGCCGTGGGTGCGCCGGCGCATGTTCATTCTCTACGGTTCGGTGGATGGCGCGGTCGTGCCGGCGGACATTGTCCGCGCTCGCACCCCCTCCGGATCGAGCGGCGACTACGCCAGCTACGCACGCAAGACGACTTGCGACGCCACAAATCGCTTCACCTTTCGCGACCTGCCGGCGGGTGGCTGGTACGTCATAACCCTGGCGCGGCCTTTGGACGTCTCGCAAGGCGCCGTGGCGATCATGCGTCGCGTTCAAGTCGGCGGGTCGGAACGCACCGTCAACCTCGACTAGGGTCCCCGGCGCCGTTCACGCTGGGTTCAGCCACGCGCGCGTATCGGGGCGCCGATCCTCGGAAAGAGGCGCCGAACGCGATTTCGCGCGTTTAGATCGTGGACGATGGAGATTCCGATGAACAAGATTCTCAGTAAGCTTGCAATCGGGGCGGCGATCGCCTTCGCGGCCGCTCCGGCCCTCGCGGCGCCCCACGGCGGGGGAGGCGGCGGCCACTTTTCCGGCGGTGGCGCCCATTTCTCAGGCGGCGGCGGCCGCTCTTCCTTCGGCGGCATGCGCGGTGGAAGCTGGCGCGGCGGTGGATGGCGCGGCGGCCATGGCGGCTGGCGCGGTGGGTACGGTGGGTACGGTTGGGGCGGCGGCTTCGCGCCGGGCTACTACGGCTATGGCTATGGCTACGGCTACCCTTACGGCGGTTGCCAAATATGGAGTCCCTACTACGGCCGCTATGTGATCAGCCCATATTGCGGCGGCTACTACGGATACTAAGGCCGTCGTTAGGGTTTGAGATTCCACCCCGCGCCCCCTCCGAGAGGCGCGGGGTTTTGCTTTGGAGCGTCAACTCAAATCAGTTGACGGTCGCGCGGCTTATCTCTAGGCCTTCGCCGCCCGCGCTCACCTGGATCACCGATCCGTCGGCGAATTCGCCGGCCAGCAGCTTGCGGGCGATGGGATCGATCAGTTCTTTCTGAATCACGCGGCGAAGCGGCCGAGCGCCATACACCGGATCGTAGCCGCGCTCGCCCAGCCAATGGATCGCCGCCGGATCCAAGGCGATCGACATTCGCCGCGTCTCCAGCAGCTTCTCCACCCGATCGAGCTGAATATCGACGATCGAGTCCATCTGGTCGCGACCAAGCCGCTTGAAGAGAATGATCTCGTCAATACGATTGAGGAACTCCGGCCGGAAGTGGCGGCGCACCACGTCCATAACCAACGGGCGGACGGATTCGACCTCGTCCCCCTCCCCCTGAGCGGCCAAGAACTCCGAGCCCAGGTTGGAGGTCATGATGATTAGCGTATTGCGGAAGTCCACGGTTCGGCCTTGCCCGTCCGTCAGCCGCCCGTCGTCGAGCACTTGCAACAAGACGTTGAAGACGTCGGGATGGGCCTTTTCCACTTCGTCGAACAGGATCACCTGATAGGGCCGGCGGCGGACGGATTCCGTCAGGGCGCCGCCTTCGTCATATCCGACATAGCCCGGTGGGGCGCCGATCATCCGGCTGACCGAGTGCCGCTCCATATATTCGCTCATATCGAGGCGGGTGATCGCCGCCTCGTCGTCGAACAGGAATTCGGCCAGGGCCTTGGTCAGCTCGGTCTTACCCACACCGGTAGGGCCGAGGAACAGGAAGGAACCAATTGGCCGGCCGGCGTCCTTGAGGCCAGCGCGGGCGCGGCGCACCGCGTCGGAAACCGCCTCCAGGGCTTCCTCCTGACCGACCACGCGGCGACGCAGTGAGTCTTCCATGCCGAGAAGCTTTCCGCGCTCGCCTTCGAGCATCTTCTCCACCGGCACGCCGGTCCAGCGCGAGACGACCGAGGCGATCTGCTCGGCATCGACGACCTCGGGGGTGAGGGCGTCGGCCTCGGCCGCCTGCTCTTCGTCGCTCAGACGCTTCTCCAAAGGCGGAATCTCGCCGTAAGCGATCTCGGAGGCGCGCTGCAGGTCGCCGGAGCGCTGGGCCGCAGCCAGTTCGGCGCGCAGTCGTTCCAACGCTTCGCGAGCCTGAGCCGCTTGCCCGATCTTGTCTTTCTCCGACTTCCAGCGCGCGGTCATCTCGCCAGAGCGGGATTCGAGTTCGCCAAGCTCATGCTCGAGCTTCTCCAGGCGCTGACGGGAGGCGGCGTCGCTCTCCTTGCTCAACGCCTCGCGTTCGATCTTCAGCTGCACCACGCGGCGGTCGATCTCGTCGAGCTCCTCGGGCTTGGAATCCACGGCCATGCGCACGCGGCTGGCCGCCTCGTCGATGAGATCGATGGCCTTGTCGGGCAGGAAGCGATCGGTGATGTAACGGTTGGACAGGGTCGCGGCGGCGACAATCGCGGCGTCGGCGATACGCACGCCGTGGTGGGCTTCGTATTTCTCCTTGAGGCCGCGCAGGATCGAGACCGTATCCTCGACATTGGGCTCGCCCACGAACACCGGCTGAAATCGCCTGGCGAGCGCGGCGTCCTTTTCGACGTTCTTGCGATATTCATCGAGTGTAGTGGCGCCGACGCAGTGGAGTTCGCCGCGCGCCAGAGCCGGCTTCAAGAGGTTTGAGGCGTCCATCGCACCCTCGGTCTTTCCCGCCCCTACGAGGGTGTGCATTTCGTCGATGAACAGGATGACGCCGCCCTCGGCCGCGGTGACCTCCGCCAAAACCGCCTTGAGCCGCTCCTCGAATTCGCCGCGATACTTCGCTCCGGCGATGAGCGAACCCATATCCAGCGCCAGCAGGCGCTTGTCCTTGAGGGATTCCGGCACGTCGCCGTTGATAATTCTTTGGGCCAGACCCTCGACGATGGCGGTCTTGCCGACGCCCGGCTCTCCGATCAACACCGGATTGTTCTTGGTGCGGCGAGCAAGGACCTGAATGGTGCGTCGAATTTCCTCATCGCGGCCGATGACCGGGTCGAGCCGACCGTCGCGGGCGGATTGAGTGAGATCGCGCGCGTAGCGTTTGAGGGCTTCATAGCCTTCTTCCGCCGAGGCGCTATCAGCGGTGCGGCCCTTCCGAAGGCTCTTCGCGGCCTCTTCGAGGGCGGAGGCCTTGACGCCGGCGGCGCCGAGGGCCTTGGCCGCCTCGCCGCCTTCCTTGGCGACGGCGATCAGCAGCCGTTCGGTGGTGACGAAAGCGTCGCCCGTGGCTTTCGCGCCCGCTTCGGCGGCGGCCAGGACGCTGGCCATTTCCGGTTTCATGTACAATTGGCCGGCGCCGCCCTCGACCTTGGGCGCCTTGGCGAGCAGGGCTTCCACCGCCTGCTCGGCCGCGTCTGGTCGACCGCCCGCGCTCTGGATGAGAGCGCGCCCGAGGCCGTCTTTCTCCTCAAGCAGCACCTTCAGCAGATGCTCGGGCGCGAACTGCTGATTGCGCTTGGCGAGCGCCAGGGATTGGGCCGATTGGATCGCCTGTTTGGCCCGGTCGGAATAGAGGTCGAGATTCATCGGCGATCCTAGTTGGGGTGGCTTGAGACCCATGTAGGTGTGGCGCGAATGCCACACAAGAGCGTGTCATGCGCTGCGGTCCGCGCCGTTCAGCCGTCGTTCAACCCGAGATGGCAGTCTGCGGGTGTTCATGGAAGCGAACCAGCCCGGTGCTGGGGCGTTCAAATTTCAGGCGGCTAGGGAACAGGCAGAGACAGTGGCGTCGATCGGATTCTCAGGAGCTGGCGCAGGGCCTTCGAGACCGAAGCGGACCCGGCCCAAGGGTCTTTTGGGCATTGGTTGGGCCTGTGTTGAATCCGCGGTGAGCGGTCGCTCGGAGCATAGACCCACCAGCGCCGACTACGCCGAGACGGTTGTGCGTCGTGTCAGTTTCGTGGCCGGCGGCGACCTCGGCTGGCGGATTTCGGCGCTGGCGACGCCCCGCGCCAATCCGGCCCCCTGGAAAATCGTGGTCATCACCGGCGCGCCGTCATGGGCCGAATACTGGGCGCCGGTGATGGCGGCGTTGCCCGGGGGTCGGGAAATGATCGTTGTCGATCGACCCGGCTACGGCCTCAGCCAACCGGTGGACTGTGTGCCCGACATCGCTGTTCAGGCGCGCGCCTTGGCCCCATTGCTGACGGCGGCGGCGGGCCAGAAAATCCTGCTCGTCGGCCAGTCGTATGGCGCGGCCATCGCTGTACTGATGGCGGCGGCGAATCCGCGCGCGGTCACGTCAGTGGCGCTGCTATCGAGCTATCTTGGCGAAAGCGGTCCGACGGCACGGTGGCTGGTCGACGCCGGGAGCCGCCTGAAAGGCCTAATCCCGCGCGATCTGCGCGCGGCGGTGACCGAGGTTTCGGGTCAGGCCGCGCAACTGCCGCAGGTTCACAAGGCGCTCGCCGGTTTGCAAGCGCCCGTACACGTCATCCATGGCGACGCCGACGATTTCGCCCCCATTGACCTCGCCCGACGCCTCGCTGACGAGACCAAGGCGCGTCATCCGATCCGCTTCCAGGCGGTGGCGGGCGCGGGTCACTTCGTGAACGATGGACCCTGCGAGGCGATGATCGCCAATCTGGAGGCCTGTTTGCCGCCACGCGCGACTCGATCAGGCCGGAAAATCGGCACCTGGGTCGCAGGTTTGGCCGGCCGTTTGAAGCCGCTCGCGGCCAACGACGAGGGTGTCGCCGCCTAGAGCACCGGCCTAGAACACCGAGCGACCGGCCACCCGGAGGTCGTAACGCTGCTCGCCGCGGCGGAAATCGACATCGCCCTCGAGCGCCAGGTACGAGAATTGCGAACCGGTCTTTAGAGAAAAGCCGACCGTCGCCCACCCGCCCTTGTCCGGATCGCCCGCCAGGGTGAAGGGCGTGCCGTTCAAGAAGGTGGCGGTGGTATCGCCAACCTGGCCCTCAATCACGTCGCGATAGCCGAAGCGCAGCTCGGTGCGGAACCAAGCCGTGCGGCCCCACTGTCGGCCGACGACTATGAGAGCTTGGCCGCTGAACTGCTTGTCTGTCTCGGCCGCGACCGCGAGATTGAACGCGGTGTTGGATCCCCGCTCCTGATAGCCGCTCTGCCGCAGCGCCAGATAGTCGAGCGAGACCTCTGGCCGCGCATAGTACGGGCCGAATAGCTTTACCTCGTAGCTGAGGCCGACGTGACCGTCGATGAAAGCGCCGGTCCAGTTCGACTGAGCCTGATCGTAGGTAGTGAGATAAGCGAAAATGCGATTGGCGGAGAACCAGCCATAGCCACCGCCGCCGCGAGCCGAAAAGGTGAGATTGCCCATCGAGCGCCGGTAGTAAACGCCCGCCTCGACCAGGGATCCCACGTCGCGGGAACCGAGTTGGGCGGCGGTATCGTTTTCCTGGGCGTTGAAATAGGCCAAGGTGACGCCGACAGCCCCGCCGGCCGCGCCCATGCGTTCGTAACCGCCGACAAGTCCGAGCAACTGGGAATCGGAGCCCAGGCTGTCGATGCCGCTCCGCTTGACGCGTTCATTGACCTCCTGAAGCCAAAGGCTGGCGCCGCCGACGTGCGTCGAATTGTCGGGAGGGGTGGCGGTCAAGGCGGAAACCTTCTCGACCGCGGCGTCGAGCGCCTCGAAGATGCCCTGGCCCTGATTGGGCAGTAGCTGATCGTAAACCGATTTTAGCCCGGTCTCGCTCGTTTGAGCCAGCACGGCCGATTGAAGGCCTTCGCTGACCGCCGCTGGTCCGGAAAGGGCGGCGATCACCGCGTCATAAGCGCTGCTTTCCGCCGCATTAAAGCCAAGCTGGGCGGCGGTCTTCCTGGTGACCAGAAGATCGACGGTATCGGTATTGCCGTTTGCCGGGCTGGCGGGAACGAAATTCGATGTCGCCGAGTAGAGGAACGGCGTGTTGCCGATCGTCGCCGCGCCAAGCGAAGGGGCGGTGATCGAGCCCGCGGCCCCCTCGATGACGGCGTAGGTCTGCACTGCGGCCGTCTGCAGGCTGATCATGTTGAGGCCGATCTGGCCCCCAGCGGCGATCGAGGCGCTGCCGCCCGGCGCGAGCACGAACTCGGTGTTGCGATTGTTCAGCGGATCGACGGCGATATTCAGAACACCCGTGGCGCCTACGGTGATCGATCGGGTGGCCTGGTTCAGATTGGGGTTGAGGTCGACGAGCGATCCATTGTTGACGCTCAGGACGAATTGGCCACCGGCCATTTGGGTGATGTTGCCGACCACACTGGCCAGGTTGGTGGGTGAGCCGTTGACCGTGACTGCATTTGTTCCGCCCCCCATGGTGATACTACCGGAGGTGACCGTGCCCGCCTGGATGTTCAGGGTGTCGTCGCCCGATCCCATGTAGATGTCGCCGGCGATCGAAGGCGTCGTCGCACCGATCTCTTTCCACAAACGCGGGTCGCTGACCGGATCGAGGCCGGCGCTGGCGGCGGCGACGTTCGCATAGATATTGCCTTGAAAGCTGACCAGTTGGCCGACGGTATAGGCCGACGTCGCCACATAGGCCGTAACCGTGGGCGAAGTCGCCAGGGCCGAGAACGACTGGGTGATCGTTTGTGGGGCCGTGCCAGCGCTCATGTCGATGGCGACGGTGTTGCTGGCGCCCGACGGCGAGGTGAGCGGCATGGGACTGCCGATCGCGGTCTGATTCAGGATCGCGGCGATGGAGCCTGAATTGTTGACGTTTTGCAGCGTGCCAGATTTGTCGATGATCGCGCCGGTGAACCCGCCGACACCACCGGTCCCGGTAAGTTCAGCGAGAATGCCGCTGTTGTTGGTGATCGTATTGATGGTCGCGCCGGGGTTTATCTGGATGGCGATGACGCTCACCGCCACCGGGGCCGGCGTGTCGGGAATCGCTATTCCATTCACCTTCCCATTCACCGTGGATGTGGTCGCGGAGTTGACCTGGGTCGAGGACGCGAAAATCGATCCATCGTTGTAGATCGTCGGCACGCTCGCGCCGGCCCCGAGCCGGATGCCGGTCGCGTCGGCCTGATAGGAAGCGGCCGCGATCGTGCCGCTGTTGTAGAGGCCGCCAACGACATTGACCGTCCCACTGACGCCGTAAACCGCCGGCGCGGGGGTGTTCGATGTCGGCTGATTGTTCGATCCGAAAGTGTAGAGCGGCGGGGTCACCAGGATATTGCCGCCGATCTGCAGCGCGGTGGCCGATACGGGCGTCAGCAGAAAGGGCGACGTAAGCGGATCGAACAGCCCCTGACCCAGCACCGCGCCCTGAATCACCATGCCGAACTGGCCGGTGGTCAGCGTCGCGTTGTACGGGCTGACGTACTTACTGCCTGTGAACGCACCCAGAGTGATCGTTCCTCCTGGCGTGGCCAGGTTACCTGAGTTCACGGCGCCGACCTGTATGGCCGGCGAGGCCCCGAAGGAGACCACCGTGCCCGTGCCTTGGAGGGTGTCCGGCACCCCATCGTTGTCGAGGTCGAGATTTGTCGTGCTGAGCGCCGGCGGCGGGGCGCTGACGATCATACCGGCGCCGATGTTTCCACCGATGGTCACTGCGGCGCCGCCCTGTTGCATCTCTTCCTGGCTGTAGAAGACAGAGAGAAACGGGTTCGACTGCCGCGTTGTCGTGCGGTAGCCGGTGGCCACGACGCCGGCGGAAATGTTGACGTAGCCGCCGACGGGGCCGTTCAGTTGAACAGCCTGAGCGCCTGGCCCGGTCGCCGTCACGCTGGTGATGGGCATGTTGCCGCCGACGCCGCCCGTCGGCGTGATCTGCAGCCCGATCGCATTCTGTCCGGTGACGGTTATCGAACCCCGCGCGATCGTAGCCGCCGTACTACCACTGGCCGGCGTCACGACCTGAGACAGGAAATCGCCGCTAATCGGGGCCTGGATCGAAACGCCTTCGGAATCGTTGCCGTTCACCGTGATCGACCCGGTGTTGATGATGCTGCCGACGAACGTCGGCGAGCCGGAGGCCGGCAGACTGACTAAGATGCCGATGCGGCCCGACCCTTGAGCGAAAGCGCCGGTGACGAGACCGTCGTTGTTGGGGTCGGTTGGCGGCGTGTAGGATTCGGTGAGGCTGATCGTACCGGTATTGGTCGCGCTCCCAGTGAACCCGCCGACGATGTCGAGCCCGGTCGAATTGCTCTGGTTGTTGGCGCTCAGTGTGCCGGAGTTCGACACCGTATTGTTGCTGTTGAGCGTAAGCGCCGTGCCGGGCGAAGAGAGGCTGATGGAGCCCGTGACAATGACATTGGCTGGCTGGCCATTGTTCGCCGTGGCGGTGGCGACCGGCGTGCTGGTCGAGCCGGAAATCGTGACCTGAGCCATCGCCGGCGCCGAGGCGGCCAGCAGTGGCGCGGTCGCGGCCGCGGCGGCCAGGAGATGTCGCTTCATGAACGGGACTCTTGGCTCGCTGAGTTACACTTTTAACGAAAGCTCGTTTTACGAGGGAAATTGGGGGCGATTCAAGGCAAACAAGGAACAAGCCTGCGATGTCACGCCCGGGACACAGCTTGGCGCCATGCAGGAAGGCGAATTGAGGCGGACCGAAAGTCATCGAAACGTTCGCCGGTCAGGGAGGACGGGCCTCGGCGTCCTGGCGATCACGATCGGTTTGGCTATGCTATTCGTCCTTTGGCGGCAAGATTGGCGGGTGGCGTTGGCGGCGGTCATCGCGGCGGCGCTCACGGTCGGACTTTCTTTCTTGATCAAAGCGTTCCGGCGCGCCG
>DATCEL010000172.1:0-4165 GCA_036510115.1 Caulobacteraceae bacterium | reverse complement strand
CATCTCGCTGGGTATGGTGGTGGCCTTGGACCTGGGGGCGGCGATGGGGATTGGGTCCCCGGAGCTGGCGACGCGGGCCCGGGTGCTGCTCGAAAAGCTGGGATTGCCTATCGACGCCGCGCGTCGTTTGGACGCCGGCGTACTGGCGCGGCTGTCGGTCGACAAGAAACGGCACGGCGACCAGATCCGCTTCGTTTTCTGCCCGGCCGCGGGCCAGGCGCGCCTGGTCGACATTTCGGCAGCCGACCTGGCGGCGCGCGTCCTCTCCAAAGCTTGACCCCCGAATCGGCAGCGGGTACAAGCGCAAGGACACGATGGCGAGCCCTTTCCGCGAGAGCATCCAGAACCTGCTCGACAAGGTTGACGGCGGCGTCGCCTGCGTGATCATGGGCTTCGACGGGATCACCCTCGACGCCTGCTCCAAAGATGGACAGGCCGCCGCGTTGCCCGACGTGCAGACGCTATCCATGGAGTTCGCACACCTCATCGCCCAGGCCCGCCGCACGCTCGGCTCGCTCGACGCCGGAATCCTGGAGGAGTTCACGCTGCGCACCGACGTGCTCACGCTGATGGTCCGGGTCCTGACGCCGGAGTATTTCCTGGCCTGCGCGATCATGCCGCAGGGTGGCCTGGGGCGGGCGCGCTACTTGATGCGCGTCGCCGCGCCGGCCCTGCGCGCCGACCTCTGAAAAGGACGCCGACTCTCATGCCCAAAAAGGACAGCAAGGACAAGGCGCCGCCGCGGGCGCTCGAGGTGGTGGGCGCGCCGCCCGCCGGGCGCGCGCGCGCCGGTCAGCCGGAGGGCAGCTCCGGCATCGATTTCGAGTCGGTGCGGGTGTTGGCGCGCATCGCGGCCGAGTTCGACCTCGAGGAGATCGAGCTCAACGGGGCCGGGCACCTGCGTGTGCGGCGGGGCCTCCGCGACGGTGGGGTGACGCCCTTGCTCGCGCCGGCGCCCGCGCGCCCCATCGGGCTCACGCCGCCGGTCGATAGCGCGGCCGAGACAGACGGCGCCTTCGTCACCTCGCCGTTCGTCGGGACGTTCTACCGCGCGGCCTCGCCGGAGACGCCGCCGTTCGTCGACAACGGGCAGGCGGTCCGCAAAGGTCAGGTGGTCTGCATCGTCGAGGCCATGAAGCTGATGAACGAGATCGAAGCCGAGGCGGACGGCCGGGTCGAGGAGATCCTGGTCAAGAACGGCGAGCACGTCGAATACGGCCAGCGCCTCATCCGCCTCTCCAAGTCCTGAGCGCGAATTCTGATTCCGCGTGTTTAAAAAGGTTTTAATAGCGAACCGCGGCGAGATTGCGCTGCGGGTGATTCGCGCTTGCCGGGAGATGGGCATTCGTTCGGTGGCGGTGCATTCGACCGCCGACGCCGACGCGCTGCACGTCCGGTTCGCCGACGAGAAGGTCTGCATCGGACCGCCGCAGGCGCGGGCCAGCTACCTGTCGATCCCGGCGCTCATCAGCGCCGCCGAGGTCACGCGCGCCGACGCGGTTCACCCCGGCTACGGCTTTCTCTCCGAGAACGCCCACTTCGCCGAGGTGGTGAAGAAGTGCGGCTTTCAGTGGATCGGGCCGCAGCCCGAAATCATGCGCCTCATGGGCGACAAGGTTTCGGCGCGCGCGACGATGGAGAAGTTCGGAGTCCCGACCTTGCCCGGCACCGGCGTCATCGAGACCGATCGCGACGCCGAAGAGGCCATCGAGCGGATCGGCCTGCCGGTCATCATCAAGGCCTCGGCGGGCGGTGGTGGTCGGGGGATGAAGGTGGTGGAGAACAAATCCCGCCTCTCGGCCCAGCTCAACG
Organism: Caulobacteraceae bacterium; assembly: GCA_036510115.1. Taxonomy (GTDB): domain Bacteria; phylum Pseudomonadota; class Alphaproteobacteria; order Caulobacterales; family Caulobacteraceae; genus Acaudatibacter. The sequence goes on along the minus strand of DATCEL010000172.1, from coordinate 2,353 downwards.
CCGCGCGCAGCGAGGCCAAGGCCGGGTTCGATAACCCGAACGTCTACCTAGAGCGGTTCATCGCCCGCCCGCGCCACGTCGAGGTTCAGGTGCTCGGCGACGGCACGCGCGCCATCTCGCTCGGCGAACGCGAGTGCTCGATTCAGCGTCGCCACCAGAAGCTGGTCGAGGAGGCGCCCAGCGTCGCGCTCGACGACGAGCGGCGTGCCAAGCTGCTGGGCGTTGCCCGCAAGGCCACCGAACGCCTCGGCTACCAGACGGTCGGCACGCTGGAGTTCCTGCTCGACGAGGACAAGCAGTTCTACTTCATGGAGATGAACACCCGGATCCAGGTCGAGCACACGGTGACCGAAGAGGTGTTCAGCGTCGACCTGGTGCGCGAGCAGATGAAGCTGGCGGCGGGGGAGCCGCTCAAGCTTCCCGCCGACATCCGCCCGCGTGGCCACGCCATCGAGCTGCGCATCAACGCCGAGGATCCCGTCACCTTCGCGCCTTCGCCGGGGCGCATCACGGCGCTCAACTTGCCGGGTGGGCTGGGCGTCCGCGTCGACACCCACATCTACAACCAGTACCTGGTCCCCCCGTTCTACGATTCTCTGCTGGCCAAGCTGATCGTGCGGGCCGAGACCCGTCCGGCGGCGCTGGCCCGGCTGCGGCGCGCGCTGGCCGAATTCGTGGTCGAGGGCTGCAAGACCAACCTGGACTTTTTCCGGCGCCTGTTGGCCAATGCCGAGTTCGTGGCCGGGAAGATGGACACGCACCTCGTCGAGCGGATGTAGACTTGTTCTGCCGGTGCTCACGAAGAAAGACAAGTATCTAGCGGCGGCCCAGAAGTTCCTGGAGCGCGGACACGATCACCGCGCCCTCGAAGAGTTCGGGCGCGTGGTCCAGGAAGATCCCAGCGACACGCGGACCTGGCTCAAGATGGCCGAGATCCACGTTCGCCACGGGGCCTTGACCGAGGCGCGCGAGATCTACCTGCGCACCGCCGAGATCTATATCGGCCAGGGCTTCCTGCCCAAGGCGGTCACCGTCTATCGAAGCGTCCTCAAGCTGACGCCGGGGCTGCCCAAGGTCCGCATGCAGCTCAGCGAAGTCTACCGCGGCCTGGGCATGGTGGCCGACGCGCTCAACGAGCTCGAACAGGCGGTCCTGGAGCTCCAGCAGGGTGGGCGGCCGGCGGACGCGCTGCCCGCGCTGCGCCGGATCGTCGAGCTTCACCCCGACAACGTCGTCTCGCGCATCCGCCTGGCCGAGGCCGCCTCGCAGTCCGGGCAGACGACGGAGGCAATCCGAGAGCTGGCCCAGGCCGCCGATCAGCTCAAGCTGGAGGGACGGGGCGACGAATTCGTGCGGGTCGCGGAGCGCCTACTGTTCCTCAGCCCCGGCAACGTTGCGGTGGCGCGCGAGCTGGCCGCCGCTTACATCGCGCGCAAGAATCCTCGGCTGGCGCTTTCGCGGCTGCAGGGCGCGCTCAAGGCCGCGCCGCGCGATCCCGAGACGGTGGCGCTGCTGGCCGAGGCGATGGTGCAGCTCGATCCGCGCAAGGCCATCTCGGTTTGGCGCGAGCTGGCAGAGATCCACGCCGCCGCCGGCCGCGAAGAGGCCCGCGACGCCACTGTCCGCGCCGCGCTGGCCCTGGATCCCGCCGATGGGGCGACCCTACAGCTGGCGGCGCGGTGGGGGATCTCCGTCGCTGTCTCGGCGGCCCGCGGCCGACCGCCGTCCCCGCCGACGTTGCACCCTTCGGCGGTGACGAGCCTGCGGCGTCCTACGCCGCCCATGTCGGCGCCGCTCGAGACCGCCGGCATGCTGTCGGGGCTCTCTCGCCCCGGAGTATCCGGCCTCACCCAGACGCCCAACGACGTGACCCGTATCCTGTCCGAGGCCGAGGTATTCGTGAAGTACGGCCTCGCCGAACGGGCTATCGATCACCTGCGCCGGATCTTCGCCTTCGAGCCCGAGCACCGGGGGGCCCGCGAACGTTTGGCCGCGGTCTTGGAACAGGTCGGACGCCAGCGGGAGGCAGCCGCGGAGCTCGCGACGCTCGCGACGCAGCTCGAGGCGGCCCGCGATCCCGAAGCACGGAGGATCGCCGAGCGTGCGCTTTCCATCGATCCCTCGTCGTCACAGGCCGCCAAGCTCTTGGGGCGAGCACCGGCGCCGCCGCCTGTTCCGAAGCCCACGGCGGAACCTCCCGTCGCCGCCGACGAGCTGACGCTCGAGCTCGATCAGCTGGACTTCTTCATGCAGCAGTCGATGCACGACGAGGCGCGCGCGGCGCTGGTGGAGCTAGAGGCGCGGTTTCCGGGCCAGGCGCAGGTGCGCGCCAGGCGCCGCGCGCTCTCGCCGA
>DATCEL010000171.1:0-3662 GCA_036510115.1 Caulobacteraceae bacterium | reverse complement strand
TGACGCCGCGAATCTTGAACCAGGTGGACAGCGTCGCCGACGGCCCCGAGCACATCGCCTTGGGCACGGCGAACGGTCCGATGCGCTTGACGCCCTTGCTCTGTGCGGTGTTGGCCGCATCGACGATGGACCGGGTCGATGGGCCGCCCGAGCCAACGACGAGGCCGACGCGCTCATCGGAAATATCCTCCGCCGAAAGTCCGGCGTCGGCGAGCGCCTGTTCGGTGGCGATGTGGGCATAGCCCGTGCCGGCGGCGAGAAAGCGGGCGGCGCGGCGATCGACGCGGCCCTCCCAATCGATGGTCGGGGCGGCGTGAACCTGACAGCGAAATCCGAGCTCGGCGTATTCCGGCGCCGTCACGACGCCAGAGTGGGCCTCGCGCAACGACCGCGTCACCTCATCGGCGTCGGCGCCGATGGAGGAGACAATTCCGAGACCCGTCACGGCGACTCGCCGCATGTTTGCTTATCCCTCCCCCCGGATGTCGGCGCTCAGGCGAGATCGGCGGCGTTGTACAATCCGACCCTCAGATCGCGCGCTTCATAGATGGGCTTGCCGTCCGCCTCCAACACCCCGTCCGCCACCCCCATCACCAATCTCCTGATGATGACCTTCTTGAAATCAATGCGATAGACCACCCGTTTGATCGCCGGCGTCACCTGGCCAGCGAACTTCACCTCGCCCACGCCCACGGCCCGGCCGCGGCCCAGTCCGCCGTTGCAGGCGAGGAAGAATCCGACAAGCTGCCACATCGCGTCGAGGCCGAGGCATCCGGGCATCACCGGATCGCCGAGGAAGTGGCAGCCGAAGAACCACAGGTCCGGGCGGATATCGAGCTCGGCGGTGATCTGTCCCTTGCCGAAAGCCCCGCCTTCGGCGGCGACGTTGGTGACACGGTCGAACATCAACATCGGCGGCGCGGGTAGCTGCGCATTGCCGGGCCCGAACAGCTCGCCGCGCGCGCAGGCCAGGAGTTCGTCTTTGGTGAAGCTCGTCGGAGCGTGGGCGTCCATGGGCGATGCCTACCACGGGGCGGGCGGACCCCTCAACGGCATTGCCGTTCGCTGGCCACGCCCCACGTGTCCGGGTCGGTGGTCAGCCAACCTTCCTTCCGGCCGACCTTCACCTCGCACCAGGCGCCCTTGCAACGCACCAGCCTGGCCAGGGCGCGCGGATTGAGCAGGGCGACGACGGGCGACGACGGATTGGCCGTCCGGCGCATGGGCGTCGTGGTCGCGGCGCGCGACATCAGCGTACGCCGGCCGTCGATTTCCGAACGGTGGACCCAGGTGGCGCCGCCATCGGGGTCGCAGATCCGCCGCCACTCCTCGGTCTCCGCCACCACCTGAACCGGCAGGCCCTCGACGTGATAGATCCATTCAGGCGGATAGTCCTTGCCGGGGCCTTTGCGGCCCATGACCTCGCCGTGCTTCAGACTGACCCAGCGTGGCACGCAAAAGCCCGAAACGGTTTTGGCGCGATCGGCGAGCGGGCAATCGGTCCCCTCGCTCACATGACCGCCGCAAGCGGCGAGGGCCAGCGCGGCACCGCCCACGGCCAGGCTTTTCAAGCCGGCGCCAACCCATCCTGCTTGCTTTGCCGTCAAAAGCCGTTCTGTTAGAGAGCGCTTCTTCGCCGCGTCGATGATGCGCGACCCTCTGTCAGAACTGCCCATGGCCCCTCGCAAGCCCAAAGTCATCGTCACCCGCAAGCTCCCCGACGCGGTCGAGACCCGCATGCGCGAGCTGTTCGACACGGAACTCAACCTCGACGATACGCCGATGGACGCCGAAGCTTTGGCGGCGGCGATGAATCGCGCCGACGTCCTGGCCCCGACGATCACCGACCGAATCGATTCCGAAGTGATCGCCCGCGCCGGCCCGAAGCTCAAGCTGATCGCCAATTTTGGCGTCGGCATCGATCATATAGACGTGCCGGCGGCGCATGCGCGCGGGATCATGGTCACCAATACCCCAGGCGTGCTGACCGAAGACAGCGCCGACCTGACCATGGGCCTGATCCTGACCACCGCCCGGCGTTTGGTCGAGGGGGCGAACATCGTTCAGGCCGGCGGCTTTCATGGCTGGACGCCCACCTGGATGCTGGGCCGACGGCTTACTGGCAAGCGCCTGGGCATCGTCGGCATGGGCCGCATCGGCCAGGCTCTGGCCAGGCGCGCCCGGGCCTTCGGATTTTCCATCCACTACCACAACCGCAAGCCGGTTGGCGCGCGCATCGCCGAGGAGCTCGAGGCCACCTATTGGGACAGTCTCGACCAGATGCTGGCGCGCATGGATGTGGTCAGCGTCAACTGCCCGCACACGCCGGCGACCTATCACCTGCTCTCGGCCCGGCGACTGAAGCTGCTCCAGCCGCACGCCTTCGTGGTCAACACCGCCCGCGGCGAGATTATCGACGAGGCGGCCCTGGCCGGCATGCTCCAGCGCGGCGAACTGGCCGGCGCGGGCCTCGATGTCTACGAGCATGAGCCGGCGGTGAATCCCAAATTGCTCAAGCTGCCCAATGTGGTCCTGCTGCCACATATGAGCTCTGCGACCATCGAGGGGCGCATGGACATGGGCGAGAAGGTGATCATCAACATCCGCACCTGGATGGACGGCCACAGGCCGCCGGACCGCATCATTCCGGCGATGCTGTAGGGGGTAAACTGAAACTCCGCTCATCCCGGCGAAAGCCGGGACCCAGGTCTTTTATCATTGAGCCGGGCGTTTCACAAAAGGCCTGGGCCCCGGATCGCGCCGCTCCCGCGGCTTGTCCGGGATGAGCGGATTTTGGTTTCCCGCGTCAGGATCCAGCTCCACAAACTGGGCATTCCGGATCAGCGGTGAGGCAAACAGTGCGGGTTTCGGCGGCCAGGGCGTCATAGATCAACAGGCGGCCGGCGAGCGGCTCGCCGGCGCGGACAATCAGCTTCACCGCTTCCAGGGCCATCATCGAGCCGATGACGCCGGCCAGGGCGCCGACCACGCCGACGGCGACGCAGGTCTCGGCGTCGGGCGGGACTTCCGGCAGCAGACAGCGATAGCAAGGACGCCCCGAGAACACCCCCACCTGCCCCGTCCAGCGGCCGATGGCGCCGCTGACCAGTGGGACGGCCGCCGCCACGCAGGCCGCGTTCACCGCCAGACGGGTGGCGAAATCGTCGGTGCCATCCAGAACCAGATCGCAACCGGCCACCAATCCGGCGGCGTTGTCGCCATCCAACCGAGCGCGCGACGCCTCGATCTCGACATGAGGATTGAGCGCCGCGAGCCGTCGCCGCGCCGCTTCGACCTTTGCGACCCCGACATCGGCGGTATCGAACAGCACCTGGCGCTGCAGGTTCGAGAGATCGACGACATCCGGATCGACAACGCGCAACCGCCCGACGCCGGCGGCTGCGAGATAGAGGGCCGCCGGCGCGCCCAGTCCGCCCGCGCCGACGATCAGCACCCGCGCACCCGCCAAGGCTTGCTGGCCCTGGCCGCCGACCTCGCGCAGCACCAGGTGCCGGGCGTAACGCTCGACCTCGCTCTTGGAAAAGCTCACTCGCCTTGACCCTCGCCCTTCGCGCGGCCACATGGGCGCCGATGCAGGACGCGTTCCCCTATTGGCATGGCACAACCATCCTCGCGGTGCGCAAAGCCGAATCGACGGTGAT
>DATCEL010000170.1:0-6951 GCA_036510115.1 Caulobacteraceae bacterium | reverse complement strand
TGCACGGTGGTGACGTCGGCCAGCATGCCGCTGCCGCGGTGGGAAATCACGTCGAGCTTCAGCCATGCAATGTCGTTGGCTGTCGCACCCGGCGCGCTGCCGGCGACTTTGCCGACCACCGCGCTGCCGTCGATGTGCTCCCAAGTCGGCCCGGCATAATGGCGTCCGATAACCTTGCCGCCGGCGGTCAACGCCGCGACCGGCTCAACGAACGTCCAAGCCAGTTTGCCGTCGGCACCGACCTTGCACGCGTAGACCTGCGAGCCCTGGGCATGGGTTGAGAGCACGATGGTCTCCCCGGGCGCCGCGATGGCCCCGGGAAGCGGAGTTTCGGCGAACGCACCCGTCAGCGAACCCGACAGCAGCAGCGCGAGAGCGCCTTTTTCCAGGACATGCATGGTCACACTCTCTCGATTGTCATTGCGAGGAGCATAGCGACGAAGCAATCCAAGCTTCAGCCTGCCGAGGCATGGATTGCTTCGCTTCGCTCGCAATGACGGATGACTGTCGAATGTGGGGCGGTGGATGACGCGGCGACGGACAACGCCGTTACGCCGCCATCGCCTTGGTCAGATTGTCGGCGACCTTGTCGAGGAAGCCGGTGGTGGACAGCCAGCGCTGGTCGGCCCCGACCAGCAGCGCGAGGTCCTTGGTCATGTAGCCTTCCTCGACGGTTGCGACGCAGACCTTCTCCAGCGTGCTCGCGAACTTGGCCAGCGCGGCGTTGTTGTCGAGCTTGGCGCGGTGCGACAGCCCGCGGGTCCAGGCGAAGATCGACGCGACCGAATTGGTGGAGGTCTCCTTGCCCTTCTGGTGTTCGCGGAAATGCCGCGTCACAGTGCCATGGGCAGCCTCGGCTTCCACCGTCTGGCCGTCCGGCGTCATCAACACCGAGGTCATCAGGCCGAGCGAGCCGTAGCCCTGCGCCACGGTGTCGGACTGCACGTCGCCGTCATAGTTCTTGCAGGCCCAGACGTAGCCGCCCGACCATTTCATCGCCGCGGCGACCATGTCGTCGATCAGGCGATGCTCATAGGTGATCTTCTTCTCCTCGAACCTGGACTTGAATTCGCGCTCATAAATGTCCTGGAAGATGTCCTTGAAGCGGCCGTCATAGACCTTGAGAATGGTGTTCTTGGTCGAGAGATAGACCGGATAGCCGCGCGACAGGCCGTAATTCAGCGAGGCGCGGGCGAAATCCATGATGGAATCGTCGAGATTGTACATTTCCATCGCGACGCCGGCGCCGGGTGTCTTGAACACCTCCCGCTCGATCACAGTGCCATCCTCGCCGACGAACTTCATCGTCAGCGTGCCCTTGCCCGGGAATTTGATGTCGGTGGCGCGGTACTGGTCGCCATAGGCGTGGCGGCCGATGATGATCGGCTTGGTCCAGCCCGGCACCAGGCGCGGCACGTTCGTGCAGATGATCGGCTCGCGGAAGATCACGCCGCCCAGGATGTTGCGGATCGTGCCGTTGGGCGACTTCCACATGTGCTTGAGGCCGAATTCCTTCACCCGCGCCTCGTCGGGGGTGATGGTGGCGCATTTGACGCCGACGCCGTGGCGCTGGATGGCGTGGGCCGCCTCGACCGTGACCTTATCTTCGGTGGCGTCGCGATGCTCGATACCGAGATCGTAATAGTCGAGGTCGATGTCGAGGAAGGGCAGGATCAGCTTGTCCTTGATCAACCGCCAGATGATCCGGGTCATTTCGTCGCCATCGAGCTCGACGACCGGGTGGGCGACCTTGATCTTGGCCATGGGCTTGAGAGCGACTCCGACGTTTGATGGAACGCGGGTGGCTATAGAGGCTCGGGGCGGTGTGGGAAAGCCGGGCCGGGCGTTCGCGCGGGTGGCTTCATGAACACCGTGCCCAGGAGCATGACGAGGCCAGCCAAGGCGCACAGGAAAAACACGCCCTCGAAACCGCCCATGGCGTCACGCGCCCAGCCGCCCAGCGCCGGGCCGAGCGCGGCGGCGGTGCTGATCAGGCACATCATCGAATAGAGCTCAAGATAGGCGCGAGCGCCGAAATAGGTCAGCAACAGCATGGTGGCGGCCACGAAGCTCAAGCCGAAACCGATGCCGACGCCGAGCGCGAAGACGGCCATCAACGTATAGCCGTGGGCCATCGCCAGGGCGCACATGCCGATGACGAGGGCGACAAGGCAGACCAGCAGCAGGACCTTCGGCTTTACTTTCTCGCCGACGACGCCGCCGATCACCGAGACCACCGCGCCGACCAAGGCCTCGATACTTAGCGTGGCCGCGGCCGCCGTTGGGGAGATGCCGCGTTCGATCAAATGTTCGACCGCGAACCCGTGCGCCGTGGTGTTGATCAGCATGTACATCGTGTAGGCGCCGACGATCACGTAGAACTGCGGCGCCGCGAGCGCCTGGCGGACACTCCAATCCTTGAGGGATGCAACCAGCCGGACAGGGCCAGCCTGATCAGGTGGGCTCTCCAGCGCCGGATCGCGATCGACCCGGTCGGGCGAAGCAAGGGCAGCGAAGACCGAGAGAGCGGCGGCGCCAGCGGCGAACAGCCACCAGAAGGCGCGCCAGCCTGCGAGATGGTCGACGGTCACAAAGACCAGCGGCCCGGCGACGCCGCCCAGAGCGCCGATGGTGAAATAGGCTCCGACCACGGTCGAGCGACGCTGAAAGATCGCGGTTAGGACGTGGGTTCCGGCGACGGTGGTGCTGAACGAGAAGGCGACCCCGATCACGCTGGTCGCGGCGAGATAAACGAACACCGACCTGGTAAGCGCCAGGGCGGCGAAGCCCGCGACGAGCATCGCGCCTCCAGCCAGCAGCGTCACGCGCACGCCAAGCCGTCTGATCGAGCCGGCGGCGACCAGACTGGTGAGGCCGCAGGCGGCGCCCAACAGGGCGTAGCCGAAGCCGGCTTGTTTCCAGTTCCAATGGAGTTCGCCGACCATCGCCGGCAGGACGACGCCCAACGCGTTAAACGTCCCGGCCGAGACCAGGAAGTAGAGCAAACTGAGCGCGGCGAATGTGACCCAGGCGCGCGGCATGACCTAGAACGAATAGCCGATGGTGGCGATGACCTGACGCGGCGGGATGTACTGCCGGCTTGTCTGACCGGTCCCGAAGGGGTCGGTGTATTGGGAATTGACCCCGGCGACATTGAAAATATTGGTCGCCGTCAGCTCCGCCTCGAACCGGGAGCCGCGGGGGCGGAACTCGAGATTGAGATTGGACACGCCATAGGCGGGCACGCGGTCGAGAGTGGGTTCGTTGAAGATGCGCGCCCATTCCGCCCCGCGATAGACGAACTGAATGCGCGGGGTCAGGCTGCCGCCCGAAATGTCGAAGCGATAGGACGCCGCGATCGAGCCGGAGACATTCGGCATCGCCGGTGGCGTATTGCCCCCGATGTCGCGCGCCGAGGCGATCACCAGGGCGCGGCAGGCCGGGTTGAACCCACCACCAAAGAGGCATGGCGGAAAGGGCTCGCCCTCGATGGCCTTGGCGAGAGTCGAATCAATGGTGAGGTAGGGGCCGGCCACGTGACCTTCCTCGAGCGCCAGATCGCCGTCGATGTGGAGACGTCCGTCCATGGCCTCGTAGGACGCTTCGCCCTCGACACCGTAGATGTGGGTTCTGGGGACGTTCGAAATCCCGCTGGCGAAGGGGAACGGATCGTATTCGATGTACTGCATGTTCTTGTAATCGTAATAGAACGCTGCCGCGTTGAAGCGTAGCTTCCGGTCCAGCAGGAAGGTCTTGGCGCCGACTTCGAAAGCGGTGTTGGTCTCCGGCCTGAAGGTGGCCGGAACCACGACCGCAGCGTTGTTGCCGTTGACGCCACCGGGCTTGTAGCCCCGCGCCACGCTCGCATAGAGCAGGGTGTCGGGCGTGGCGTCATAGTCGATCTCGGCGCGCCAGGTGGCCACGTGATCCCACTCGCCATTGTCCGAGGGGCCGGATCCGAAGGCCGAGAAATTGAAGCTGTGGTCAGTGTAGTGGTCGGCGTTGATTCGGCCGCCGAGGGTCAGGCGCAGGTCTGGTAAAACACGATAGGTCGCCTGGACGAAGCCCGAATATGACTGGCGTTTGACGGTCGAGTCATTGCCGTAGGCGAGATTGCCCGGGGGATGGGTTTCGATGTCCGGCAGAATGGTCGTGTCTGGATTGGGGGTGGCGCCGCCCTCGAACTCGGCCACGAACTGCCGGCTCGTCTGGCCAAGCAGGAAGGCGCCGGCGATCCACTCCAGCTTGCCGCCGGGCCGCGAGAGAATGTCGAACTCCTCGGTATAGTTACGAAGCGTCGTGTCCCAGCCGGCCACGTCATCATAGGCGCCGATGAGCGAGACCGCGCTGCGCGAACTGTCTTCCCTGAGGATACTCCGCATCCCCTGGTAGGCGCTCACCGAGCGAAGGCTGAACCACGGCAGGTCGTACTGCAGGTTCAAGTGATAGAGCTGGGTCGTCAGCTCGTTCAGCGACGGATAGTCCTGATAGATCGTCCACGCCCCGGCTTCGGGATCATTGATGTTCTTCTGCGCCTGCCCGTTCTCGTTGGCGCGATACCACTCACCCGTCAGTATCGCCGAGAAGGCGTCGCTGGGCCGCCAGGTGACGGCGGCCTTGGTCGCCGTGTTGTGGGCGTCGTCCTCGCGAGATCCCGGGATGGCCAAATCCTGGGTAAAGCCTTCGTGGTCGAACCGCTGAACCGAAAGGCGGGCCGCCAGGGTGTCACCGATCGGCAGGTTCACCCAGGCGCGCTCCCGGGTCAGATCGTAGGTCCCGGCGCTCTCGTCGGCGTGGCCGCTGAAGACGCCGAGCTTCGGCTGGTCGGTGACCAGATTGATCACCCCGCCGATCGAGCTTTGACCGAAAAGTGCGCCTTGCGGGCCGCGCAACACCTCCACGTGGTCGATGTCGAACAGGGATTGTTCGAGCGAGATGGTGTTGACGATGTAAACCCCATCGACGAACAGCGACACGCCAGGGACGGTGGTCAGGTCGTTTTCCGGCGTCTCCGAACCAATCCCGCGAATGGCGACGATGGTCTCGAAGCCTGAGGTTTGGGTGGTCTCCAGGCTGGGGACGATGGCGTTCAGACCAGCGATGTTGGTGATGAAGTACTTGTCGAGCGTCGCGGCGGGAACGGCGCTGACCGCGATCGGAGTCTTCTGAATGTCCGTGGAGCGACGCTCGGCGGTGATGACGACTTCCTGGACGTTGGTTCCTTGTTGGGCGTGCGCGGCGATCGCCGGCGCGAGCGCCAGGGCCGCCGCGCAGAACAGTGTCGGTGTTCTGGCCTTACCGGCGAAGCCCGGCATATGTTTCACGCGCGTTGTCATCGCCCGACCCTAAAGCTTAGAAGTCGACCTGGACCAAGACGGGCCGCTCTACGGCGACGTTACATTTCACAGGGACTGCCCATGAACGGGTTCCAGCCGGCTTCTTCTGGAATGAAAGGCCCGGCGAATAGTGTCACGCGCGACGGCGACTGGGCCGTCGGCCTGCAAAAGGCGCGCGTCTACGAAAAGATCCTGCTCGACATCATCCTGGGCGACCTGCCGCCGATGCAGGTTCTCGATGAAAAGGCGCTGGCGGTCCGCTATGCCGCGGGACTTTCCGGCGTGCGTGAGGCTTTGGGCCGACTCGCCCTGGAGGGGCTCGTCGTGCGCCGTCCGCGCGTGGGCACCCTTGTCGCGCCTCTGGACATCCGCGAGATCGAGCAGGCCTTTGAGGTGCGCCACATGCTCGAGGGCCACACCGCGGCCCTGGCGGCCAGGAATGCGAAGGCGGACGACATCGCCATCATCGTCCACGCCTTTGACGGAGCCGAGGCGGCGATCGCGGCGGCGGATTTTCGCGCCATGCTGACCATGGACCGGATTTTCCACCGCGCGGTGGCCACGGCGACCCACAACCCCACGCTCGCTCGCTTTGTGATCCACCTGCAGAACGTCGCTACCCGCTTCTGGATCTGGGCGATGGAGAAGCAGACGCCGGAGGATCAGTTGAAGGACGTTGGCCTCCACCGCGCCTTGGGCGCGGCCATCGCCGCCCACGATCCGGTCGCGGCGGAGAGCGCCGCCGCCAGACTGGTCGGCGATCCGCCAAGCGCCACCCGCGGCTAGCGCCGTGAGAGGGTCCGGTCGCTGACGCTTGGCCTCAACTCACGCAGCTTGCCGCCAGACGCGCGGCGTCGGCGATCAGGCTGTCGCGAACACTCTGGGTGGCTGACGAACCGGTGAGGAAGGCGGCGATGCCGAATCTGCGACCATTCGCCAGTGTCACCACGCCAACATCGTTCCACGCGGGGGTGAGGCCCAGATCGGTCGCTGAAGATCCGGTCTTGTGGGCGAGGGCCGCGCCTGGCGGCAATCCGGCCTTGAGGCGATCTTCGCCGGTCACGCTGTCGGTCATCAGGCGCAGGAGCAAGCGCGTGGATGGCGGTGAAAGAAGCTGAACGCTCGCCAGCCGGGTCAGGAAATCGAGGGTGGCGGCCAGGCTCGCGGTGTCGCGCGGGTCGGCGAGATAGCGGGCCGTGGCGGCCTCGCGCTCGGCGGCGGGCACGGCGTCGCGCGCCGCGCCCCAAACGCGGGGATCGGCCCAGGCGGGCTGAAACGGCCCCATGCCCAGAACCTCCGGTTGGACTTCCGTCTCATAGCGGTCGACGCTGATGTCGGCGATTGCCTTGCCACGCAGCCACGCGGTGACCGCCGCAGGACCGCCGACGCGCTTCATCAAGACGTCGGCGGCAGTGTTGTCGCTGCGTTGGACGGCCAGTGAGATGAGATCGACAAGCGGCAGGGTCATGGGCCGTCCGGTCCATGACCGAGCGATGGGGCTTTCGCCCGGGGCGAGATCCTCGGCGGTGACGGTCACGGGCTCGGCCAGCTTCCATTGGCCGGCGTCGACCATCGATAGGGTTGCCGCGGCCAGGAAAACCTTGAACACGCTCTG
>DATCEL010000169.1:0-2887 GCA_036510115.1 Caulobacteraceae bacterium | reverse complement strand
ATCGGGTCTAGGGTGGTGACGAGGGTGATCATGGCTAACGGCGCCCCGTTGATTTACGCTTCCCACCTGGGAGAACAATGACTCATGACCACGCCGCCGCCTTCAGCCACGGCCCGTAACGCCCTGGTGGTCATCGCGGTGGTGGTTACCGGCGCGGCCCTCCACTGGATGGGCGCGATCATCACGCCTCTATTGCTGGCCATCTTTCTGGCGGTGATGGTCGATGGGTTCAGCCGCGTGATCCTCGCCCGCGTCCCCATGCTCCCGCCGCTCGCCGCCATGCTGGTGGCGATCATCGTCTCCATCGTCCTGGTCATCCTCTCGGCGATCGTCGTCGCCGCCAACGCCGAGAGTTTCATCGCCACGCTCGCGGCCGATCAGCCGAGATTGAACACCCTGATAGCGGGCGTGGCCGCCCGCCTCGGCCCCCACACGCCCCAATCACTCAGCCAGATCCTCAGCCGCCTGGATCCAATGCAATATGCCGCGTCCGTGGCCTCGGCGCTGCAGAACTTCGGCTCCGCCGCGGTTCTGGTGTTGATCTATCTGGGGTTCCTGATCGCGTCGCGTCGCGCCTTCGAACGCAAAACCGTGAGGCTCTTCGCGAGTCGCGAGGCGCGGCACGAAGCGCTGAATGTCTTTCTGCATATTCGCAATGCGGTCGAACGCTATTTGTGGATCCAGACGGTCACCGGCCTGGTGATCGCCGCCGGCTCGTTCGTGGTGATGACGATGGTGGGCCTGGAGCACGCCTTCTTCTGGGCGTTTCTGGTGTTCATCCTTAACTACGTGCCAATCCTGGGCGCCGTGGCCGCCATCGCCTTACCGGCGCTGTTCGCCCTGATTCAATTTGGCGAGTGGACGCACGCTCTGACGGTGCTGGGCGGCTTGTTCGCCATCGCGTTCATCGTCGGCAACATCGTGCTGCCGCGCATGCAGGGAAACAGCCTCAACATGGACCCGCTCATCGTCATGTTGTCGCTGGCGTTTTGGGGAACCATCTGGGGTCTGCCCGGGATGTTTCTGTCCACGCCGCTTACCGTGCTGAGCATGGTGATCTTGGCCCAGTTCGCCGGCTCTCGCTGGATCGCGATCCTGCTCTCTGGCGACGGTGATCCGCTGGGGCTAGGGGTCGGCGCGGAACGCTCTCCTGAACAAGCGACAGCCTAGAACACCGCGGAAACGTCGCTCTAGGCGTTCAAAAGCGTCGCGAGAACCCTTAGAGGTGAGCGAATGATGCCGGAATCGCGCCCCGCGGGGGAATTTACGCTCGAAAATCTCGAAACGGCCTTCGCGGCGGCCCTGGGGGGCGAGACGGGGAATTCGTCGCGGACGGGCTTCCTGGCGCGCGTGCTGGAGGACTTCCGGCCGGGGGAACTCGCGGGCGTGTCGCTCGCGGACCTCGCCGAAGTCCTGGCCGCCTTCTGGCGGTTCGGCGAGGGGCGTCGCGGGCCCGAGCCCACGGCGCGGTTGACGCGAGCCGTCGGCGATGGCGGCCGAGAGTTGAGTTTCGACGTTCTTGAGATCGTGCAGCCGGACGCGCCCTTCCTGGTCGATAGCGTCATGGGCGAGGTGAGCGAAGCGGGCGCGGACGTAAAGGCGATGTTCCACCCGATCGTGGACGACGGTGGCGGGCGCGTCTCGATGATCCAGGTGTGGCTGGCCCCGGTAGGCGAAGAGCGTCGCGCCGGCCTGATGGAGCGCGTCCTCGCGGCCGTGGCCGACGTGCACGCGGCGGTCAACGACTTCCCGGCCATGCTGCAATTGCTCGGCCACACCATCGAAGATCTCGAGAGCGCCGCGCCTGGACTGGCCAAGTCGCTGGGCGCCGAGGCTATCGCGGAAGACCTCGCCTTCCTGCGCTGGATCGACTCCGGACATTTCGTGTTCCTCGGCGCTCGCGTTTACGACTACCCCCGCGAAACGGACGGCTCTTACGCCGCGGGGGAGCCGACTTACGATCACGCCAAGGGTCTGGGCGTGTTGCGGGATCCCGGCCGGCTCGTTCTCCGGCGTTCGAGCGAGCCCTCGGTGCTCGCCTCGTCCCTGCGCTGGCGAACGGAGGTCGCGGCCCCGGTGGTGGTGGCCAAGGCCAATCTGCGCTCGCGCGTGCATCGGCGCGCGCACATGGACTACGTGGGCATTCGCCGCCACGGCCCGGCCGGCGAGCCGCTTGGCGAGACTCGCTTCGTCGGGCTGTTCACCGCCCAGGCCTACGAAGAACCGGCGCGCGAAATCCCCTTGCTGCGGCGGAAAATCGATCAGGTGATGGCCGAGGCCGGTTTCGCCAAAGGCAGCCACAACGCCGTGCGCCTGGCCTATATCCTCGAGACCTATCCGCGCGACGAGTTGTTCCAGGTCACCACCAAGGAGCTTCTGTCGACGTCGCTGGACATCCTGCACCTCCTCGACCGGCCCAAGGTGAAGCTCTTCATCCGCCGCGACCCATACGACCGCTTTGTCTCGATTCTGCTCTACGCGCCGCGCGAGCGCTATGACGAGAGGCTGCTCGAGCGCGCGGGCGCCCTGTTCGCCGAGGCGTTTGGCGGCCACGTGTCCGCCTGCGTCCCCAGCTATTCGGACGATCCGCTGTCTCGCATCCACTACATCATCGGCGTTCCCCCCGACGGCTATGTGGACGCCGACCCGGCATTGCTGGAGGCCGAGGCGAGCCGGATCGCGCGCACATGGGCGGACGATTTCGAGACGGCGGTGCGCTCCGCCGTGACCGATACGCCGTCGGCGGCCAGGCTCATCGGCGCCTATCGAGGCGCATTTCCGGTCGGATATCGCGACCGCTACGACGGCGCGGAGGCCCTGCTCGACGCCTCGGAGATCGAGGCTTTGGGGGACGATGGCGCGATCAGCGTGCGCGCGTTCCGCACCG
>DATCEL010000168.1:0-2302 GCA_036510115.1 Caulobacteraceae bacterium | reverse complement strand
TCGTCGATCTGCTGCGCGGCCAGACCTATTGGCTCGCCAGACGCGCCGGTAAGGAACCCCGTGTGCAAACCCTGATCAGCGCCTATCGACCCGCGGTGGACGTGCTCAAGGAGATGGTCCCCGCCGTGCTCTCGCCCTTCGAACAAAAGGCCGCGGTGAGACGGGCCGCGGGGTGGGTCAAGGCGGGCGCGCCCAAGTCAGTGGCCCATTCGGTGGCGCTCATGCGACCGCTCACCCAGGCCGCGTCGCTCAGCGATCTGGCCAGGAGCCAGGGATGGCCCCTCCCGCCCACGGCGCAGGTCTATCACAAGGTCGGCGGCGCCTTCGGGTTCGATCGGCTGAGGGCCGCGGCGACATCGCGTTCCGTGGGCGACGATCCTTACGAGCGCCTCGCCGTGCGCCGCTTGATCGAAGACATGGTTACCGAGCAGGCGAGCCTCACCGGCGTCATCATGGACGCCTGGGGCGCCCCGGCCGACGGCGACAAAACCGACCGGGCGGGCCACGCGGTGACCACCTGGAGCTCGGATCGCGCCGAGGCCGTGAGGGCCGTACGGCGGTCGATCGAGGAGGTCGAGCGGGCGCCCGGAGGGTGGAGCTTCGCCAAACTCACCATAGCCAATGCGGCGCTGCGCGAACTGGCCTCCGCTTAAGGGGGAGCGCTCCGCCGCGCCTCTCTCAAATGCTGGCGTCCATGTTAGAGTGACGGCGAAACGGTTTCTGGGCATGTTACCGGTCGCCGCTCGATCCGTCGGCCGCGGTGATCGCCGGCATTGAAGGCGGTACGGCAGACCGGTTACACACGGCGGCCATCGAAAAAGATCAGGAATCCACCAGCATGAAATACCGCAAGCTCGGCGCGAGCGATCTCACCGTCTCCGAAATCTCCCTGGGATCGTGGCTCACCTACGGCGTTGGGGTGGAGCGCGACTCCGCAAAGGCGTGCGTGGATCGCGCCTTCGACCTGGGGATCAATTTCATCGACACCGCCAACGTCTATGGGCGCGGCGCGGCGGAGAGCTTCCTGGGCGAGGCGCTATCGGGCCGACCGCGCGACTCCTATGTGCTGGCGACCAAGGTGTTCGGTGAGATGGGGCCCGAGGATCGCGGCCTGTCCCGGACCCAGATCATGAAGCAGATCGACGCCTCCCTGACGCGCCTGCGCACCGACTTCGTCGATCTCTACCAATGCCACCGCTATGACGCTGACATCCCGCTCGAGGAAACCATGCAGGCCCTCACCGATGTGGTGAAGTCCGGCAAGGCGCGTTGGATTGGATTTTCCGAATGGTCACCGCAACACATCGCCGACGCCTTTGCCCTGGGCGGCGTCGAGCCGTTCGTCTCCAGCCAGCCGCAATATTCCCTGCTGTGGCGGCGGCCGGAACAGAAGGTGATACCCTTCTGCCGCGAGCACGGCGTTTCGCAGATCGTCTGGTCGCCCCTGGCCCAGGGCGTCCTCACCGGCAAATACGCGCCCGGCGCCAAACCGGCGTCCGATACCCGCGCCGCCAGCGATTCGATGAACGGCGCGATCTCCGGCTGGATGCGGCCCGAGGTGCTTGAGGCTGTGGAGAAGCTGAAACCTCTCGCCGCGGAAGCTGGCTGCACCCTTGGCCAGTTCGCCCTCGCCTGGGTGTTGCGCGAGGACAATGTCGCCTCGGCCATCGTCGGAGCGAGCCGGCCCTCCCAGCTCGAAGAGAACGCGGCGGCTTCCGACCTCTCCGTCGACCCAGCCCTGTTCGCCAAGGCGGAAGAGATTTGCGCCGAGGTTCCGAAGGCCTGACGAAGCCTCAAGCGTCGAGCAGGCGGACGCGTAGCTCGATATTGGAATCGGTCATCGCCCGGCTGGCGGTGTCATAGAAGTCGCGGGCCATGTCGGAGAGCGCGCAGGACGCATAGACCTGCACCCGCACCAGACCGCCGCAAAAGCTTGGCCAGACGCCGCTGATCTGACCAGTCGCGACAAAAGCGACCTGGGTTTTCAGCTTCTCGCGCAGCGCCCAGAGGTGGCGCTGGTCTTCGGGAGGCTTCCAGCTCAAGGGATCGCTGACCACCAGAACCGGTATTTGGCCGTCCTCTTCCTCCAGATAGATATAGTCGACGAGATTGGTCTCCAGAATCGACACGGTTTTCGCCCCCTCAATCGTTGTTGAGCGAATCAGCAGTCTAGAGGGATTTGGTTAACCGGTGGCGCGACATCTGGTCGCTCGCGACACGGCGCCTAATGCCTGAACACCCGCACGCCGGTGAAGGCCATGACGATCCCAGCCTTGTCGGCGGCGGCGATGACCTCGGCGTC
>DATCEL010000167.1:0-4902 GCA_036510115.1 Caulobacteraceae bacterium | reverse complement strand
GCTGCTGATCGTCAACACGGCCAGCAAGTGCGGTTTCACGCCGCAATATGCGGGACTGGAAGGGCTGCAGCGCAAATACGCCGATCGGGGGTTCGCGGTCCTGGGCTTTCCCTGCAATCAGTTCGGCGCTCAGGAGCCGGGCGACGCCGCCGAGATCGGCGCATTTTGCCAACTCACCTATGACGTCACCTTTCCGATGATGAAGAAGATCGAGGTCAACGGGCCGGGCGTCGATCCGCTCTACGCGTGGTTGAAGAAGCAGAAGAAGGGCGCGCTGGGCACGCAGGCCATCAAGTGGAACTTCACCAAGTTTCTCGTTGACCGCTCCGGCGAGCCCACGGCCCGTTTCGCGCCAACGACCAAACCGGAATCCCTGGAGAGCGCCATCGAGGCCCTGCTCTGATGGCCGACGCCTTCGACGTGGTGGTGATCGGGGCGGGTCCCGGCGGCTACGTCACCGCGATCCGGGCCTCGCAACTGGGGCTGAAGACGGCCATCGTCGAGCGCGAGGCTTTGGGCGGGGTATGCCTCAACTGGGGCTGCATCCCCACCAAGGCGTTGCTGAAGTCAGGCGAGATCTACGAAACCCTCGACCATCTGGCCGACTACGGCCTGGCAGTGGAAGGCCGCTCCTACGACTTCACCAAGGTCATCGAGCGGTCGCGCAAGGTGGCCAAGCAGCTCTCGTCCGGCGTCGCCTTCCTGATGAAGAAACACAAGATCGAGGTCATCGACGGCGCCGCGCGGCTGGAGAAAGCCAAGGGCGCGCCCGTGGTGATGGTGAAGCTGAAGGCCGGCGGCGAGCGCCGGATCGAAGGCAAGTCGGTGATCCTCGCCACCGGCGCGCGGGCGCGGACTATCCCCGCCATCGGCCTCACTCCCGACGGTGAGCGGATCTGGACCTATCGCGAGGCGCTGATTCCGAAGCGCGCGCCGGGGACGCTCCTGGTGGTCGGATCGGGCGCTATCGGCATGGAATTCGCCAGCTTCTACCGCGCGCTCGGCGCCGAGGTGACGGTGGTCGAGGTTCTGCCTCGCATCCTCCCGGCCGAGGATGAAGAGATTTCCGCCGCCGCTCACAAGGCTTTCGAGCGGCGGGGGATCAAGTTCCGCCTGGGCGCCAAGGTGACCCGCCTCGAGGCGACCAAGACCGGCGTCAAGCTGGCGCTCGAAAGCGGCGGTAAGGCCGAGACGCTGGAGGCGGAAACGGCCATCGTCGCGGTGGGCATTGACGGCAATGTCGAGGGGCTCGGCCTCGACGCGCTGGGCGTCAAACTCGACCGCGGCCACGTCGTCACAGATTCCCATGGCGCGACCAATGTGGCGGGCCTCTACGCCATTGGCGACGTCGCCGGTCCGCCGTGGCTGGCCCACAAGGCGAGCCATGAGGGCGTCCACTGCGTGGAGCACATCGCCGGTCTGGCCGACGACGCCTTGCCCGCCGCCGTGCCGGGTTGCACCTACACCACGCCTCAGGTCGCGTCCGTGGGTCTCACGGAGGCTCAGGCGAAAGAGCAGGGGATCGCGGTCAAGGTCGGCCGTTTTCCCTTCCGTGTTAACGGCAAGGCGATCGCCGCCGGCGAGACCGAGGGCCTCGTCAAGACCGTGTTCGACGCCAAGACCGGCGCGCTCCTGGGCGCCCACATGGTCGGCGGCGAGGTCACCGAGATGATCCAGGGCTTCGCCATCGCCATCACCTGCGAGGCGACGGAGGCGGAGCTGATCGCCACCATCTTCCCCCACCCGACAATGAGCGAAGCCATGCACGAGGCCTCGCTCGACGCCTTTGGCCGAGCGTTGCACCTCTGAGGCGGTCCGCCTGTCAGACGTTTGGCGTGATCAATCCCATTTTGGACAGGCTGCGCGACAACTCGCGCAGGATCAGCGCCTCGACGCGCTGATGCAACGCCTGCGTCTGGGCGCTCGTCATTTTGTCAGGCGAGTCGGCGAGATCGTCGTGAGCAAAGTGAGTACAGGTGAAGGGCGACACTCCGGAAGACAGGATTGTCCCGCTTCCGGCTTGCACAAGATCAACTTCAAACGTTGCGCACACCTGACTCGGCGACGTTAGAATCTTGGGCTTCCACTTCGTCGCGCTCAGCCCTTCGTTGTATTGCTCGGCAAACGCAAAGGCTGTCCTTCGAACGACGAGATAGGCGTCGACATCCTCGTGGGGCAGGGCGCGAATTAACGGCTCCAATTTAGGATTACGCGGGTTTGGCCATTTCATATCGGCTGGAAGAAAGCTGCTCTTGTCGTAAAGTACCGGTGAAATCTGAAACTTTGGGCTGAGGAGAGCGGTTGCGTCGCGAACCACGAGATCATCGAGGCCCCAGCCTGTGATCGGCAAATCCTCGGTTTTGGTGTCGAACACGGTGAACCCGACACGGGTGAACTCGATGTGGTCACCCAGAGACGCGATGATCCCGATGCGTCCCACCTGGATGACCGGCATGGCGGGCGCCGCGGGTGCTTGCCCCGCCCACGACAAGGCGTTCAGCCCAACGACAACCAGCCAACGCCAGCTCTGAAAGCATTTCATCACGCGCTCCCCGCCGGGCCCGATTTTCCGCAACTGGCCAAGGTCTCGGCGAACATTCGCCGCTACCCCGCCTCGGCTTCGGCGATCCTTTGGATGGCCACATAGTCGGTCTTGCCCGATCCCAGGACCGGAAGTTCGAAGGTCTTGATGATCCGGCGCGGCACCGCCAGTTCCGGGGCGCCCTGAGACTTGGCGTGGGCGATCAGCGCCGATGCGTCGGCGTCGCCCCGGTCGGTGACCAAGACTAGGCGCTCACCCTTTTTGCCGTCTGGCATGGAAATGACGGCATGACGCGAGTCGGGCCAAAGACTGCTCGCCAGGCCTTCGGCGGCGGTGAGCGAGACCATTTCGCCGCCAATCTTGGCGAAACGCTTCACCCGACCCAGGATGGTGATCCAATTGTCATCGCTGATGTCGACGACGTCGCCCGTATCGTGCCAGCCGTCCGGCGGCGGCTCGAGGCTTCCGTCGGTATTTAGATAGCCGGTCATGATGTTCGGTCCGCGCACGAACAGGCGCCCGCCGTGGGCTATGCCGGGCACCGATTCGAGCCGCGTCTGAATGTCGGGCAACAGGCCGCCCACGGTGCCGCGGCGGTTGTCCTCGGGTTTGTTGACCGCGATCACCGGCGAGGCTTCGGTCGCGCCATAGCCCTCGAGCACCGGCACGGGGCCGAAGCGGTCGCGGATCAGTTGATGAGTCTCGTCGCGGACCTTTTCGGCCCCGCAGACGATGAACTTCAATCCCGCCATCGCTCCGGCTTCGGCGGCGCGGGCATATTGGTTGACGAAGGTGTCGGTGGCCAAAAGGATACTGGCGTGGGTGTCCTCGACCAGGGCCGGTATCTGCTTGACGTGCAGGGGGCTTGGATATTGGAAAGCCTTCATGCCGGTGAGGATCGGCAAAAGCACCCCGCCGGTCAGGCCGAAACAGTGGAACACCGGCAGCGGATTGAACATCACCCAGGCCGGATCCAGGTCAATGTGAGCGGCCACCTGGGCGACATTGGCCAGCAGATTGGCGTGGCTGAGGATCACGCCTCGCGGCGCGCCGAAACTGCCGGAGGTGAACAGGATCACCGCCGGATCGTCCGGCGCCGCCCTGGCCCTGGCCTGTCTGGCCATCAGCGAGGCGCCGAGCGCCAGGATCCGGTCGAGGCCGCCGATCTCCCGCCGCACGTCTTCGAGATAGGTGACCACGCAGCGCTCTTCGAGCGCGTCGATCACGTCGTGAAGTTTGCCTTGCTCTATGAAGCGATGCGAGGTGAGAACGCGCGTCACCTTGGCCAGTGACACTGCGGCTCGCAGGTTGCGAAGGCCGGCGGTGAAGTTGAGCATGGCCGGGGTGCGGCCGTAGGCGTGCAGGCCGAAAAGCGTCACCACGGCGGCCGAACTGGAGGGCAGCAGAACGCCGACGTGTTCGCCGCGGCGCGTAAAGCCCGCGAACTTGCGCCCGAGCGCGAAACTGGCGCGCACCAGGTCTGTGTAGCTGAGGGGGTTGCGCTCCTGGTCCTCGAGGATCGGCTTCTTGCCGCCATGCTCGCGCGCGGCATCGAGAAGGGCGTCGAAAAGGGTCTTACGCGTCGCCTGCCGATCGAATGCGCGCGCCATGCCGCTTCCCGTTCTTCCTCTGGCCGTTCTCGCGGCCTCGCCCAACGCTATAGACCGGTGGCGATGAAGGAAAGTCGCCCGCTCGTGCGCTGTGGAGCGCCCGATCGACGCCGCGCTCGCATCGGGTGCTTGATCCGGGAGCCAAGACCGACGATCTAGGAGCCATGGTCACGGTCATCGATCGGGCGGCGCGCCATCCCGAAAAGCAGAGCCGCCCCGACAGCCCCATGCTGCGCAAGCCGCCGTGGCTGCGCGTGCGCGCGCCCGGCTCGGCCGGCTACAACGAGACGCGGCGCATCGTCCGCGAACACAAGCTGGTCACGGTCTGCGAGGAGGCGGCCTGCCCGAACATCGGCGAGTGTTGGAGCGTCGGCCACGCCACGATGATGATCATGGGCGAGATTTGCACCCGCGCCTGCGCGTTCTGCAACGTGGCCACGGGCCGGCCCGGCCCGCTCGACCCCACCGAGCCCGAACGAGTGGCGGCGGCGGTCGCCGCCATGGGGCTCGCCCACGTGGTCATCACCTCCGTCGATCGGGACGATCTCGCCGACGGCGGGGCCGCGCATTTCGCCGCCACGGTGGCCGCGATCCGCGCCCAGGCGCCGGCGACGACGATCGAAATTCTCACGCCCGATTTCATGCGCAAGCCGGCGGCGGCGGCCGAGCTGGCCATCGACTCGCGCCCGGACGTCTTCAACCACAATCTCGAGACGGTCCCCCGGCTCTATCTCTCCATTCGGCCCGGCG
>DATCEL010000166.1:0-5589 GCA_036510115.1 Caulobacteraceae bacterium | reverse complement strand
TGGCCTGGTAGTAGTCGAGCGAAACCATCAGGGCGCGCAGCATCCGATCCACGTTCTCGCCGTGATGGGGGTCGTAGTAGACCGAGAAGCGGACGCCCTTGTAGGTCGCGCCGCGCACGGCGTAGCGCGCCGACTGAATGGAGAAGAACTGCAGGATTGGTTGGTCAGTGATGAACCGGGCCGTGCGGGTCGCGCCATGGACCACGTTCGAGACCTGATAGCCGGGGGCCAGCGGGGTCTGGTCGGCCGCCGTGGTGACGGTGATGTCGCTCAACACCCAACCAGCGTGGCCGATATAGTTGTGAGCGCGGGAGGCTTGGTCGCCCAGGGGCGCGGGATGGAGCGCCGGCGCCAGGCCGTACCGCCGCCGCTTGGCCCGATCGGTGAGCAGGAAGCTACGGTCCATTCCGATCATCGGCGCGATCTGCGATGAGTTCACGAATGTGCCGTTGTTGACCACCAGATCGAGATCGCGCGTCTTGTGCTGGGCGTTGCGGAAGCCGCCCTCGGCGAGACGTGTGTCGAACGACAAGGTGCGCTTCTCGCCCGGGGCCATGGGGGTGTCGAAAGCGAAGATGCGATAGTTGAATCTGTCGTAGGTCTTCTTCGGCCACGCGCCCTGAACGTTCAGTGCCCGGACATCCAGATTGCGGTCGAAACGCACGTGGACTTCGCGCAGCGGCCGGCTGGTCTTGTTCTCGAGCACATAGACGCCGCGCGTCTCGAGTGAGGGCCCGGCCGGATCGATGACGACATTGAGCTTTACGGAGATGACCGCCGGCTGGGGAACCTTCTCGAACGGCAACAGCGCCTTTTCGTAGTCAGCGAGCCATTTGTCGTCGCCCGGGCCGGTGCGGTAGGCGTTGAGAACATTGGTGTTGTGGTAGATGAACGCCCCCGCCGTGGCGAAGACCAGGATGGCCGCCAGGCCGACCCAGGTCGCCGCGCCGCTGAGCCGGCGGGGCGCGACCCGCGCCCGAGAGGCCAGACTATCGGTCGCGCCTCGGCGCCACAGGGTATAGGCGGCGACAAGCAGGACGAGGGCGAAGGCGCTCCAATAGAGCCGGCCCCACCAGGCCCCGATCCAAAACCGGCCCTGGCCGTTCATATCCGACAGGGGAACCGGATTGACCCCGCCGTAGAGGTAGAGATTGTGTTCCAGGCCGTTGGCCGGCAGGGCGAAGGTGGCGACGATGTAGAGCATCATCACCCCCCAGCCGACAAACTTGTTGGGCGCGATCACCTGGCCGAAAACCGCCAGGGCGGAAATGATCGTCAGGTCCACAAGCCCCGGGGCGAAATACCAGGCCAGATATTCGCCGGGCTGATAGTCGTAGTAGCCCTTCAGCGTCTGCACCAGGATCGCGGCCAGTATCCCGACCAGCAGGATCGCGGCCATGACCAGGCTGACGGCCGCCGTCTTCGGAGCGATGAACGTCCAGTCCGGGGCCGGCGTGGCGTCGATGATCTCGTGGGTGCGGCGGTCGCGGTCGCGCCAGACCAGTTCGCCGGCGAAATAGGTCGCGATGATGACCACGAAGAAGGTGAAGCTGCCATCGAGCGCCGGGATCAGCAGGCGGGTCACCGGAAACACCGCCGCGCCGTAGCGGCCATCGTCGGTGGTCGTCCACAGATCGCCGCCGGCATTGGCCAGGGCGAGGCCGAGGATCACCCACAGGACCGGACTTCTGAACACCAGCCCCATGTCGAAACGCGTCCGCTCGGCGAACTGCGCCAGGAGGGCCCGACGGTCGAACCTGGGCCGCGTCCTGACCGCCGCCGGTGCGGCGCGAGTGGTGATCTCGGGCTCATGCGCGGGCCCCTGAGCCGCGCGCCCGGGAAGAGCCGCATGGCGATAGAGCGGATAGGCCGCGGCCAGAGCGGCAAAGCCGAGGGTGGTGACGAACAGGCGATTGAACAGCAGGGCGCCCGTCAACGGCGGTAGCAGCAGGTTGCGGTCGTTGGCGGTCCAATAGCGGGTGGCGACGTCGAAGGAGAACATGCCAATCGGATCCCACCGGGCCAGAATCGGCTCGAGGTCGGGTTTGCCCAGCACCACGCCGGCGATGACGTAGCAGACGATGATGACGATGACGGCTACGAACACCCAGGCCATGGAGCGCATCGCCGTGGCCAGGGCGAAGAACAGCGCCGAGGTGAAAAACAGGGTCGGTCCCGCCATCGCCCAATAGGCGTAGACGTAGGCATCGGCCCGGAAGGGCCCGAATTTCTCCGGATCGAGGCCGGGCGTGAAGGCGCCGACGATCAAGCCGGCGGTGACGGCGGCAAAGGCCAGGAGCGCGGCGGCGAACGCCCCGGCAAAGCGGCCATAGAGATAGTCGAATTTGCTGAGCGGCGCGGCGCGCAGGATCGGCCCGAAGCCCGTCTCGTCATCCCGCAGCACCGCTCCGGCGACGAAGGCGGTGGAGGCGAACATGAAGAACAGGCCCATGATCAGATGGGTCTGGATGGTCGCGTAGGGCGAGTTCTTGTGAACGTTGGCGGTGTCGCCGATCTGGATGTGTTCGCTGGCCATGAAGCCGAAGGTCATCAGGAAGAAGATCGCGCACACCGCCCAGAACAGCGGCGAGCGCGCGATCTGGCGAAATTCGAAGGCGGCGACCTGGCCGAACATGGCTTTAAGGATCCCGTTGGCGCTGTGTTCAGGCCGCGCTCGCCGGCGCGTACGACCGGGCGAGGGTGGAGAAGTAGACATCGTCCAGGCCCCCCGGAGTCGGCTCGAAACCGGGACCTGGCGGCTCGTCGCTGAGCACGTGGACGATCGTCCTGCCGGAGAACAGCCGTGAGGAAATCACCTGGCTGTGGGCGCGGACCTCGGCCAGTTCGTCCTTGTCGACGCTCTTCATCCAGATGCGGCCGGCGAGGGATGCGGTCAGCTCGGCCGGCGCGCCCTGACGGACGATGCGCCCTTCGCAGATGATCGCCATGGCCGGGCACAGGTCGGCGACGTCGGCGACGATGTGGGTGGAGAGCAACACCACCACGTTCTCGCCGATCTCGGCCAGCAGATTGAGGAAACGATTACGCTCCTCCGGATCGAGGCCGGCGGTGGGCTCGTCGACGATGATCAGCCTGGGTTCGCCGATCAGCGCCTGGGCGATGCCGAAGCGCTGGCGCATGCCGCCGGAATATCCGGCGAGGGCGCGCTTGCGATAGTCCCAGAGGTTCACCTGCCGCAGCAGGCCTTCGACGACGTCCCGTCGCGCCTTGGGTTCGGCTAGGCCCTTGAGCACCGCTAGGTGATCGAGCATCTCCAGAGCCGAGACGCGCGGATAGACGCCGAAATCCTGTGGCAGATAGCCCAGTGTGCGCCTCAGCGCGTCGGGATTGGCGAGCACGTCGATGTCATCGAAGCGGACGAAGCCCGAGGTCGGTCTCTGCAAGGTGGCGACGATGCGCATCAAGGTGGACTTGCCGGCGCCGTTAGGGCCGAGAAGTCCGAACATGCCGTTGGGGATCGTCAGGCTGACATCGTCGAGCGCGCGCACACCACCGGGGTAGACGTGGGTCAAGGCCTCGATGATCAGCATAGGGCGCGGCCTCCGGCGCGACGGTGACAAGGAAAAATTACCCCAGGGTCGCAATGCCTGCGGCGGCGCTGGGCGACAAGTGAAAGAACGGTTAGAAAGCCGCGACCATGAGCCTCGCTCTCCCCGACGCCCCGCCCCGCGCCACCGTCGCCGTCATCGGGCGCGGCGAGCGCTTTCCGGTCCGCCGCATTCTGTGCGTGGGCCGCAACTACGCCGCCCATCGGCGCGAAATGGGCGGCGATGATCGCGATCCGCCGTTTTTCTTCTCCAAGCCCGCCGACGCCGTGGTCGATTCAGGCGCGGATATTCCCTACCCCTCGGTCACCTCGGACCTTCACCATGAGGTGGAGCTGGTCGTGGCGCTGGGCGTGGGAGGGATGGACATCGCCGTTGAGAAGGCCCTGTCGCTGGTCTTCGGCTACGCCGTCGGCGTCGATCTCACCCGCCGCGACCTGCAGAACGCGGCAAAGGCCAAGGGCCAGCCGTGGGACGCGGCCAAGGGGTTCGATCAATCGGCGCCCATCGGCGCCATCCGTCCCGCGCACGGAGCGCCGCCGCAAGGCCGTATCCACCTGGCGGTCAATGGCCAGACACGTCAGGACGCCACGGTCGCCGACATGATCTGGAACGTCGCCGAGATCATCGCCCAGGCCTCCCGCCTGTGGCGGCTCGAAGCCGGCGACCTAATCTTCACCGGCACGCCCGAGGGCGTCGGCCCGCTCGTTCGGGGCGATCGGGTGGCGGGCGATATCGACGGCGTCGGCGAACTCGGCTTTCGCATCGTCTGACGCGCCAAACGCCCGAAGGAGATCGCATGAACCGAACCGCCATTATCCGCCCGTTTGCCGCCGTGGCCGCTCTCGGCCTGGTGGGACAGGCCCTGGCCCAGCCGGCGCCCGAGCGCATTCCGATCGATCAGGTTCGCACCATCGGCGGCGTCGACTTCGCCTGCACCGGCATCGGCCAGGAAAAGGCCGATCCGCGCTGGAACGCGTTTCCGGTGCGGGTCGAGTTTTCCGATCAGCAGGCCGCGCTCATCGCCGATGAAACGCTGGCGGTGTTGGACCGGGGCGGCGCGGCTTTGGCGAGCGTCGCCTGCGAAGGTCCATGGATCCTTCTGCGACCCGCGGCGCCGGGCCCCTATACGGTCAAGGGCTGGTCTCCGGGCAGCGGGGCCGGACCGCAAACCGCTCACTTTACGATCCCGGGCCATGGCCAGACGCGCATCGAGATGCGCTTTCCCGCCGCGCACTAGCCGATGTTGGAGGATCTCAAGGCCCGCAATCTCGCCTGGTCTCTGGGCAAGCGCGCCGCCGACCCTGACTTCTTCAAGCGCCTCGAGCGCCAGCAGAATCCCGCCTATCTGTGGATCGGCTGCTCGGATAGCCGCGTTCCGGCCAACGAGATCGTCGGCCTCGATCCGGGCGAACTATTCGTTCATCGTAACGTCGCCAACCTGGCCCCGCCGCAGGACGCCAACTATCTCTCGGTGCTGCAGTTCGCGGTCGAAGTGCTGAAGGTTCGCCATGTGCTGGTCGTCGGTCACTACGGCTGCGGCGGGGTGAAGGCGGCGCTTGAGGGCCAGCGCCACGGCCTGATCGACCATTGGTTGCATCCGATCCGCGAGATCGCGGAAAGCCGGCGCGGCGAGCTTGCCGCTCTTCCCGAGGGCCGGGCGCGCGAGGATCGGCTCACCGAACTCAATGTCGTCCGCCAGGTGCGCAACGTGGCCTCGGACTTCATTGTCCGCGACGCCTGGGAACGCGGACAGGCGCTCAGCGTCCATGGCTGGGTCTACGCCTTGAGCGACGGCCTGGTGCGCGACTTGGACGTGACCGTATCGAAGACCGAGGACTACGAGGCCCTGGGCTAACCACCACCCTCCCTCCGCTTTCGTCGGCAAATTAAAGCCCGCCTTAACCCTCTTCCCCGCACGCTCAGCGCTGTATTCTCTGCGGCGCGAATCTCTTTTTTCGGAGCGGGACATGGCGAGGGCGGCCAGGCGGCGGCGTGATATTCGGGCCTGGAGGCGGGCGCT
>DATCEL010000165.1:0-8330 GCA_036510115.1 Caulobacteraceae bacterium | reverse complement strand
AAATAGGCGAACGTCGTCGAACCAACCGATTCCGTTCGGGCGAGGCGAAGCCAGTCGAGTCGTTCGCCGCCGGATGCGGTCGCCGTCACGCCCGCTTGTCGCCGGCGCCGATGCGCGCTTCCTTGCCCTCGATCAGCCGCTCGATGTTTTCACCGTGGCGCACGAAAATCAGCACGGCCATGCCGATCGCCAGCCAGAATGACGGGATTCCCCAGCCGCGCAGCAGGCCGATGTAGATCGGCGCCAGGGCGGCGGCGACAAGAGCGGCGAGCGAAGAGTAGCGAAAGGCCGCCGCCACAACGATCCAGGTCGCCCCCGCCGCCAAGCCCGCCGGCCATGCCACCGCCAGCAGGACGCCAAAGAAGGTCGCCACGGCCTTGCCGCCGCGAAACCTCAGCCAGACGGGAAAAGCGTGGCCGATGAGCGCCGCGCCTCCGGCCACGGCGGCGGCGACCGGGCCGAAGATCGCGCCGGCGATGAGGGCGGCGAGAGCCCCCTTGAGCGCATCGCCCAATAGCGTCGCCAGGGCGAGGTCGCGGCGACCGGTTCTCAGCACATTGGTGGCGCCGATATTGCCTGAGCCGACGGCGCGGATATCGCCCATGCCGGCCAGGCGCATGGCGATCACGCCGGTGGGAATCGATCCCAAGAGATAGCCGCCCACCGCGCTCAGGATCAGGGCGACTGTCGAAACATGCGTGTGGATCATGACTCGGCGCTCCGATCGTACACGACGCGCCCCTCGACAAAGGTCATGCGAACTTCCCCCTGCAGCCGTCGGCCGTCGAAGGCCGAATTCTTGGACTTAGAAATAAGCTGTGCCGCGTCGACGAGGAAGGGCGCATCGATATCGCACAGGACAAGATCGGCTGGCGCGCCCGCCGACAGTCGGCCGGCGGCAATCCCGATCGCCCGCGCCGGGGCCAGAGTGACGCTGTGAATCAACCGCGCCAAAGGCGCCCGCTGTTCGTGATACATCGTCAGCAGAGCCGGCAGCAGGGTTTGCAATCCGATCGAACCCGGCGCGGCCTCGTCGTACGGCAGGCGCTTTTCCTCGGCGGGGGCGGGGGCGTGAGCCGAGACAACAATGTCGATCAGACCCTCCGCCAACGCTTTGACCAGAGCCACGCGGTCATCCTCGCCGCGCAGCGGCGGGGTGAGCTTGCAGAAGGTCCGATAGTCGCCGATGTCCAGTTCGTTGAAGGTCAGATGGTTGATCGAAGCGGTGGCGATCACCTCCAGCCCACCGGCTTTCGCGCGCGCCAGGCGCTCGAGCGAACCGGCGGCGCTGATCTGGTCGACCATCAGTCTGGCCCCGGTGAGGCCGGCCAGAATGAGATCGCGCTCCAGCATGATGGTTTCGGCCGCGGCCGGTTCGGAGGGCAGACCCATGCGCCCCGCGAACTCACTCTCGGTGGCCGCGGCGCCGGCGCTTAGCCAGGGATCGGCCGGACGGTGGGCGACGAGGACGCCAAGACCGCCCGCATAGGCCAGGAGCCGGCGCATCACTTGCGAGTTCAGGATCGGCCGGTCGGCGTTGGTGACATAGACGCAGCCGGCCTCGCGCATCAGCCCGATTTCCGCCATGCGCGCGCCGGCCAGGCCCTTGGTCGCGGCGCCGGCGGGATAGACGTGGACCAGGCCTATGTCGCGGGCCCGTCGAAGGATGAAGTCGACCACCGACGGATCATCCACGATGGGGTCGGTATCGGGTTGAACGACGATGGAGGTGACCCCGCCGGCGGCCGCCGCCAGGGCCGCGGAGGTTAAGGTCTCCTTTGGCTCCTGGCCGGGCTCCCCGGTCTTCACTCTGAGGTCGATGAGGCCAGGGCAGAGCATGGCGCCGGCGGCGTCGATCGGCATGGCGCCGTCGGGCGCTTCGATCGCCCCCCGGCCTTTGCGCACTTCAGTGATGCGGCCATCGATCGCCAACAGCGAACCGGGCCCATCGTAGCCGCTCTCGGGGTCGACGAGGCGGGCGCCGGAGACCAGGATCGGCCGGACGCTCATTGGTTGTCGAGCCTGGCCGCCAGGGATGCGAGGACGGCCATGCGCACGGCAACGCCCATCTCCACCTGATCCTGGATGAGGCTGACCTCGAGGTCGTCGGCGACGTCGGAATCGATTTCGACACCGCGGTTCATGGGGCCTGGATGCATCACCCTGGCGCCCGGGGCCGCCTTGGCGAGCTTTTCCCGGTCCAGACCCCAGAGCGCGAAGTACTCGCGCATCGACGGCACCAGCGCCCCCTGCATCCGCTCCAGTTGCAGACGCAGCATCATCACCACATCCACCCCGGCGATGCCGGCCTTCATGTCCTGAAAGGCCTCGACACTCCAGCGATCGACCTCGGCCGGCATCAGCGTCGGCGGCCCGACAAGACGGACCTGCGCGCCGAGCATGGTCAGCAGGGCGACATTGGAGCGGGCGACGCGGCTGTGCAGAACATCGCCGCAGATGGCGACCTTCAATCCGTCCACGTGGCCAAAAGCGCGGCGCATGGACAGCACGTCGAGCAAAGCTTGCGAGGGATGCTCATGCTGGCCGTCGCCGGCGTTGATCACCGAGCAACTCACCTTCTGGGAAAGCAGCGACGCCGCGCCGGACGATCCGTGACGGACCACCAACAGGTCCGGCTGCATGGCGTTCAGGGTCACTGCCGTGTCGATGAGCGTCTCGCCCTTGACGATCGAGGAGGCGCGCGGGCTCATGTTGACGACGTCGGCGCCCAGGCGCTTTCCGGCCAGTTCGAAGGAGCTCTGGGTGCGGGTGGACGCCTCAAAGAACAGGTTTATGAGCGTGCGGCCCTTGAGCAGGTCGAGCTTCTTGTTCTTCTGGCGATTGAGCGCCACGAAGCTCTCGGCCAAGCCCAAGAGGTCGGCTACCTGCACCGGATCGAGATCGGTGACGGAAAGGAAATGCTTCGCCGGGAATGGGAAAGTCCGCGTGTGGACTTGATCGACGCCAGGCGCGGGAAGATTCATTAAAGCGTGATTGTAGGGTCGGGCCGCGAAACGCGCAACCGATCGAGCGCGCCCTGCAGGATCCAGGCCGCGGCCATCTTGTCCACGCTCTGGGCGCGCCGGGCCCGGCTGGCGTCCGCTTCCCCGATCAGCACGCGGTTCACGGCGGCGGTCGACAGTCGCTCGTCCCAGAAGGCGATGGGCAAATCCTTGAGCCGGAGCAGATTGCGGGCGAAGGCGCGCGCCGACTGGCAGCTCGGCCCCTCGCTGCCATCCATATTGATCGGCAGTCCGACCACCAACCCGCCAACGCCCCGTTCCGCCATCAGAGCGAAGAGCCTTTCCGCGTCCTGGCTGAACTTGACCTTGCGAAGGGTCGTCGCCGGCGAGGCGATCATCAGCGAGATGTCGGAAATCGCCACGCCGATCGTCTTCTCGCCATGGTCGATACCGGCCAGGGCCGAACCGCGCGGCAGTGCGCCAGGCAGTTCGAGAAGGTCGAGCACGGCCATGCGCCGCCTCGGCGCGTTCCAGCGCCTCTTGTCAAGTAGGCGAGGGGACGGGTAACGGCAGGCGCTTTTCCGCTTGGAGCCCTGGATGGCGATCGACGTCGACACCATGCGTAAGGTCGCGAACCTCGCCCAGATTCGCGAGTCCGACGAACGCCTCGCGGCCCTGGCCGGCGAGCTTTCCGGCATCCTGCAATGGATCGAGCAGCTCAATGAGGTCAACACGACCGGCGTCGAGCCGATGACTTCGGCGGTCGTCCTCACCCTGCGGATGCGGGAGGATATCGTCACCGACGGCGGCGATGCGGCCGCTATCCTGGCCAACGCTCCGGCGACCAGAGACGGCTTTTTCGTCGTGCCCAAGGTGGTCGAATGAGCGCGCTGACCAGCCTCACCCTGACGGAGGCCGTGGCCGGGCTGCGCGCCAAATCCTTCTCGGCCCGCGAGATCACGGACGCGCACATCGCGGCCGTTGCCGAGGCGCGCGCGCTCAACGCCTTCGTTCTGGAGACCCCGGAAATAGCCATGGCCATGGCCGCTGCCTCAGACGAGCGACTGGCGCGGGGCGAAGGCGGGCCGTTGGAAGGCGCGCCGCTGGGTATCAAGGATCTGTTCTGCACCAAGGGCGTCCGCTCGACGGCCGGGTCGCGCATCCTCGGCGACTTCACGCCCGGCTATGAATCGACCGTGACGGCCAATCTCTGGCGCGATGGCGCGGTGATGCTCGGCAAGCTCAACATGGATGAGTTCGCCATGGGTTCATCTAATGAAACCAGCAGTTTCGGTCCAGTTATCAACCCTTGGCGTTCGACCACGTCCAACCGAGCTTTGTCTCCTGGCGGCTCTTCGGGCGGCTCGGCCGCGGCCGTGGCGGCCGGCCTGGCTCTCGCGGCGACGGCCACCGATACCGGCGGCTCGATCCGCCAGCCCGCCTCGCTGACCGGAACGGTGGGCATGAAGCCCACCTACGGCCGCTGCTCGCGATGGGGGATTGTCGCCTTCGCCTCCTCGCTTGACCAGGCTGGTCCCATGGCCAAGACCGTGAGCGACGCGGCCCTGCTGCTCAAATCCATGGCCGGCCACGACCCCAAGGACTCGACCAGCATACCGGCGGAGACGCCGGACTTTCCTTCTTTCGTTGGCAAGTCGGTCAAGGGGCTCAGGATCGGCGTTCCCAAGGAATACCGTGTCGAGGGCATGCCGGGGGAGATCGATGAGCTTTGGGAGCGGGGGACGCAATGGCTGCGCGACGCCGGTTGCGAGATCGTCGAGGTGTCCCTGCCGCACACCAAATACGCTTTGCCGGCCTACTACATTATCGCTCCGGCGGAGGCTTCGTCGAACCTCGCCCGCTATGACGGCATGCGCTACGGCGCGCGGGTCGACGGCGCGACGCTCTCCGATGTTTATCAGCTGACGCGCTCGGCCGGGTTCGGCGAGGAGGTCAAGCGTCGAATCCTGATCGGCGCCTACGTGCTTTCAGCCGGATATTACGACGCATACTACTTGAAGGCTCTCAAGGTCCGCCGTCGCATCGCCGACGATTTCGACGCTGTGTTCAATAAGGTCGACGCGCTGCTCACGCCCACGGCGCCGTCGGCGGCTTTCGGCCTTGGCGACAACAGCGCCGATCCCATCGCCATGTATCTGAACGACATCTTCACCGTGACGGTGAACCTTGCCGGCCTGCCGGCGATCAGCGTGCCAGGGGGCCGGGACGCGCAGGGTCTCCCTCTCGGCCTGCAGCTGATCGGGCGCGCGCTCGACGAAGCGACGCTGTTCTCATTGGCCGGCGCGGTGGAAGAGGCGGCCGCCTTCACCGCCAGACCCGAGCGCTGGTGGTGAGCGCCTCAAGGCGCCGGTATGGCGTCGAAATCTTTCTGGATCTTGGTCAGCCGGGCCTGGTCGAGGTTGGCCTGCGGAAACTTGGAGATGTCGCGCATGGTCATGCCCTTGATCTGGTCGAGCCCGTCGTAGGTCAAGAGTTCGGGCATATCCTGTTGCAGCACGGCCTTGGTCTTGGGATTGGCGATGAGATCGCCGATCGTCGTCGCCTCGACGGACGCCTTGGGACTGGCCGCCGGGAGTGTCGGCGCCGCCGCATCGGCGGCCGTGGCAGGGGCTGCGGTTTGGGCGAGAACCGGCGCTCCGGCCAACAGAATGGAAAGGCCCGAAAGGGCGCCAATGACGGATCTCATGCCTATATTCCTCTTGCGATGTGTCTCTGGAGAGGGGGAGCCGAAAATCGTGGATTTGTCTAGCGCCCATTGTCCGAGGCGACGCCGATGAGCCTGATCGAGGGTCGAACCGGCCCGTGGGAAATCGTGCTCGGCCTTGAGGTTCACGCCCAGGTGGCGTCGAAGGCCAAGCTGTTTTCGGGCGCGGCGGTCGGTTTTGGCGCCGGTCCTAACGAACAGGTCAGCTTCGTCGACGCGGCCATGCCCGGGATGCTGCCGGTGATCAATCGCCATTGCGTCGAGCAGGCGATCCGCACCGGCCTGGGCCTGAAGGCGAAGATCAACCTGTGGTCGCGCTTCGACCGCAAGAACTACTTCTACCCCGATCTCCCGCAGGGCTATCAGATCAGCCAGTACAAGGATCCGATCGTCGGCGAAGGCGAGATCGAGGTCGAGCGCGATGACGGGTCGGTGTTCAGCGTGCGCATCGAGCGGCTGCATCTCGAGCAGGACGCCGCCAAATTGATCCACGACCTCGATCCGAACGCCACCATGGTCGATCTCAATCGGGCGGGCACGGCCCTGATGGAGATCGTCTCCCATCCGGACATGCGTTCGGCGGAGGACGCCGCCGCCTATGTGAAAAAGCTGCGCTCGATCCTGCGGTGCCTGGGGACCTGTGACGGCGACATGGAAAAGGGCAATTTGCGCGCCGACGTAAACGTATCGGTGCGCCGGCCAGGTGAGGCGCTCGGCACCCGCTGCGAGATCAAGAACGTCAATTCCTACCGCTACATTCAACAGGCGATTGGGATCGAGGCGCGCAGACAGATCGAGATCCTGGAAGACGGCGGCGCGATCCGCCAGGAGACCCGGCTGTTCGATCCGGCGCGCGGCGAGACACGCCCGATGCGCTCCAAGGAGGAGGCGCACGACTATCGCTACTTCCCCGATCCAGATTTGCTTCCGCTCGAACTCGATCCGGCGTGGGTGGCGGCCCTCGGCGCCGACCTCCCGGAGCTGCCGGACGCCAAGCGGGTCCGGCTGGAGAGCCAGTACGGGCTCAGCCGTTACGACGCCCGCGTGCTCGCCGCTGAGGGCGGGCGCGCCGACTATTTCGAGAAGGCGGCTTCGGGGCGCGACGCCAAGCTGGTGGCCAACACGGTGACCAACGCGGTGCTCACTCACCTCGCCAAAGACGACCTCGAGATCGAGGACAGTCCGGTCTCGCCGGAGGACATCGCGGGCCTCGTCAAGCTGCAGGAAGACGGCGTCATCTCCTCCAAGATCGCCAAGGAGGTGTTCGAACACATGTGGGCCGGGGAGGGCGCTCCGGCGGCCATCGTCGTGGCCCGCGGCCTGACCCAAATGAGCGATACCGGGGCGCTTGAAACCTTGATCGATCGCCTGATCCTGGCCAATCCCGGCCAGGCGCAAGCCGTCAAGGCCAAGCCTCAGGCTATTGGGTGGTTCGTCGGCCAAGTGATGCGCGAGACCGGCGGCAAGGCCAACCCCGCTACGGTCAACACCGTTCTGCGGGCGAAGCTCGGATTGAACCTCGACAGCGAGTGATCTCGCGGGAGCGCCGGATTGCCACGTCTGGGGGGAAACGCTATGGCCCGCTCCAGGTGACGTGGCCGAGCGGCTGAAGGCGGCGGTTTGCTAAACCGTTGTACGGTGTAAAGCCGTACCGAGGGTTCGAATCCCTCCGTCACCGCCAACTCGTTCGCCTAAAGATTCGCGGGAGTAGGCGCATGAAAGCGGCGGTCTATTACGAAAACGGCGATCCGGGCGTGCTTCGCTACGAGGACGCGCCCGACCCCAAATGCCATCCGCGCGGCGTCGTCATCCGAGTGGAAGCCATCAGCATCGAAGGCGGCGACACGCTCAATCGGTGGCGCGGCGCGCTGACCTCCAAACCGCACATCGTCGGCTATCAGGCGGCGGGCGAAATCATCGAGGTGGGGGCAGAGGTCACCGACCTACGCATCGGCCAGATAGTCGCGACGGTGGGCGCCGATGGCTCGCATGCCGAACGCCGCGCCGTGGCCGCCGCCGGCGCGTGGCCGATTCCGGAAGGTTTCGATGCCAAGCTGGCTTCGGTTATTCCGGTTACCTTCGGCACCGCCGATGAGTGCCTGTTCGAATTTGGCCGCCTCAAGGCCGGAGAGACCGTCCTCATTCAGGCCGGCGCGAGCGGTGTCGGCGTTGCCGCCATTCAGCTGGCCAAGCGCGCCGGGGCGACCGTCCTGGCCACGGCGTCCAGCGACGAGCGGCTCGAGCGGTTGAAGCCCTTGGGCCTCGATCACGGCATCAACTATCGCCGTGAAAACGCGGTCCAGGCCGTGATGCGCCTCACCGACAACAAGGGGGTCGATCTGGTCGTCGATCCGGTGGGCGGCCAGACCTTGCAAGGCAGCCTGCTTTGTCTGGCTTATCGCGGCCGGGCGGTGAGCGTCGGCGCGGCGGGCCGCGAAGCCATGCAGGTGGACGTTTCCTCCTTGATGGGCGGCAATCGCTCGCTCACCGGCGTCTTCCTCGGCGCGGAGATCGCCACCGACCGCGTGCGTGCCAGGATTCAGACTCTGATCGACGAGGCGGCGCGCGGCGAACTCAGGGTCGTTGTCGACCGCACCTTTCCGCTCTCCAAGGCGGCCGACGCCCATGCCTACATTGAAAGC
>DATCEL010000164.1:0-4315 GCA_036510115.1 Caulobacteraceae bacterium | reverse complement strand
TGCGGCTGATGCGCGAGGGGCCGCCGGAGGCGTTGACCATGACGGAAAACGCCCAGCCGGCGCTGATGGCCGTAAGTCTGGCCGTAGTGCGCGTCCTTCAAAAGGACTTCGGTGTCGGCGCGGATCGGGCTGCCTTCGTCGCCGGTCATTCCTTGGGCGAATACTCCGCCCTCGCGGCCGCGGGGGCGCTAAAGATCGCGGATGCCGCGCGCCTTCTAAAACTTCGCGGCCAAGCCATGCAACGCGCCGTGCCGGTGGGTGAGGGAGCCATGGCGTCCCTGATCGGACCCAAGAGCGATGTCGCCCTGGCCGAGGCGGCCGCGGAGGCTGGACAAGCCGTCGGAGTCTGCGTCGTCGCCAACGACAACAACGCCGGAAACGTCGTCATCTCCGGAGATAAGGCTGCGGTGGATTTGGCTGTGGAGAGGGCCAAGACGTTGGGCGCGCGCGCCATCCCTCTCAACGTGTCGGCGCCCTTTCATTGTCCACTGATGGCCCCGGCGGCGGAGGAAATGGCCAGGGCCCTGGCGGAGACTAGTATCCTGGATCCACGCCCGCCCCTGGTCGCCAATATCACGGCGCGACCGGTCGAAGATCCAGCCGCGATCCGTGATCTGCTCGTTCGGCAGGTCACCGGGCGTGTACGCTGGCGCGAGAGCATCGAATGGTTGGTGGAGGAGGGCGGCGTGACGGTGTTCGCGGAAGCCGGCGCTGGCAAGGTGCTGACCGGGATCGCCAAACGCGTCGCGCCGGACGCCGCCGCCTTCGCGCTCAATACCCCAGCCGACTTGGAAGCCTTCGCCAAGACGCTCTGACGAGGAGAAACAATGTTCGATCTCTCGGGCAAGACCGCGCTTGTCACTGGCGCGAGCGGGGGCATTGGTGGGGCGATAGCCAGGGCCTTGCACGGCGCTGGCGCGCAAGTCGTCCTTTCCGGCACCCGCGAGGCGGCGCTGACCAATCTGGCCGCCGAGCTCGGCGATCGCGCGCAAGCGGTCGCTTGCGACCTTTCCGACGCCGCCGCTGTGGACGGCCTCGTCGAACGCGCTGAGAGCGCCGCCGGCGTTCCGCTGGACATCGTCGTGGCCAACGCCGGCGTGACCCGCGACGGCCTGCTGCTACGCATGAAGGACGAAGATTGGGAGACCGTTCTCACGGTCAATCTCGAAAGCTACTTCCGCCTCGCTCGCTCGGCCCTGCGCGGCATGATGCGCCGGCGTTGGGGTCGCATCATCGGCATCACATCCGTGGTCGGAGTCACCGGCAATCCTGGTCAGACCAACTATGCCGCGTCCAAGGCCGGCATGATCGGGTTCTCCAAGGCCCTGGCCCAGGAAGTGGCGAGCCGGTCGATCACCGTCAACTGCGTCGCGCCGGGGTTCATCGAAAGCCCGATGACCAACGCCCTCAGCGAGGCGCAGCGCAGTCAGATACTTTCAACCATCCCTGCGGCGCGCCTGGGCGCCGGCGAAGAAGTCGCCGCCGCCTGCGTCTTCCTGGCCAGCGAGGAGGCGGCCTACGTCACCGGCCAGACCCTGCATGTAAATGGCGGCATGGCGATGATCTGACCGGGCCGGGTGACCGCGTCTGCCCCGCTAGGCGGACCCCAAGGAACATGCTAGGCGGGATTCCGAAGTCGCGGAAACTGATTGAACGCAGGTCACCGATCGCGACCGTCGACGCTAACCAGCAGGATCGGCGAGGACGTCAAGCCACGCCCGATTCCGCCAACGAGGGACTTGAAACCTTAGATGTCCGATATTCTCGAGCGCGTACGCAAGATCGTCATCGAGCACCTGGATGCCGATCCAGAGAAGGTTACGGAAAAGGCGAGCTTTATCGATGATCTGGGCGCCGACAGCCTGGACAACGTGGAACTCGTCATGGCCTTCGAGGAGGAATTCGACATCGAGATCCCCGATGACGCGGCGGAACATATTCAAACCGTGGGCGATGCGGTGAAATTCATCGGAGAGCGCCTGGGCGCCTGAGACCGCGCCATGCGCCGTGTCGTTGTAACCGGACTTGGAATGGTCACGCCCCTCGGTTGGGGGGTGGAAGCGAGTTGGCGCGCCCTCCTGGCCGGCAAGTCGGGCGCCGGACGTATCACAACCTTCGATCCCACTGACTATGCCTGCCAGGTGGCCTGCGAGGTGCCCCGCGTGGATGGTCGCGGCGGGGGAGGACCGGACGTACCCGGCAGCTTCGACCCTGATCAAGTCATGAGCGCCAAGGAACAGCGTCGGATCGACGACTTCATCCTTTACGCCATGGCGGCCGCGGACGAGGCCGTGCGCGACAGCGGCTGGTCGCCGACCGAGGATTCGGACCGCGAACGCACCGGGGTCAATATTGGATCGGGCATCGGCGGCCTGGCGACGATCGCCAATACCGCGATCGAGCTTCATGAGCGCGGACCCCGCCGTGTCAGTCCATTCTTCATTCCCTCGGCTCTGATCAACCTCGCGTCCGGCCAAGTATCGATCCGCCATGGTTTCAAGGGTCCCAATCATTCCGTGGTGACGGCTTGCGCCACCGGCGCTCACGCGGTGGGCGACGCCATGCGCTTCATTCGCAACGGAGACGCCGACGTGATGGTCGCGGGCGGCGCCGAGGCGGCCATATGCCCGTTGGGTATCGCCGGTTTCATTGCCTGCCGAGCGATGTCCACGCACTTCAACGACGATCCGAGTCGCGCCTCGCGGCCTTACGACAAGGAGCGTGACGGCTTTGTCATGGGCGAGGGCGCGGGCGCGCTTGTGCTCGAGGAGTTGGAACACGCCAGGGCGCGGGGCGCGCGGGTCTATGCAGAGGTGATCGGCTACGGGTTGGCAGGCGACGCCTACCACATCACCGCCCCAGCCGACGACGGCGATGGCGGCTTTCGCGCCATGCGGGCGGCCATCGCCCACGCGGGCATTCAGCCGTCCGACATCGACTACATCAACGCCCACGGCACTTCCACGCCGCTCGGCGACGAGATCGAGCTTGGCGCCGTGGAGCGCTTGCTCGGGAACGCGGCGGCCAAGGTCACCATGTCCTCCACTAAGTCGGCTATCGGCCATCTACTCGGCGCCGCGGGCGCGGTGGAGGCGGCGTTCTCGGTGCTGGCGATCCGCGATCAGATTGCTCCGCCGACGCTTAACCTCGACAATCCTTCGGTCGAGACCGCCATTGATCTCGCGCCGCACAAGGCCAAGCCGATGAAGATCGACGTCGCCTTGTCGAACAGCTTCGGTTTCGGCGGCACCAACGCGAGCGTTATCTTTACGACGGCCCCATGACCCGCCGGCCTGGCGTGCGCGGGCGTCCCGCACGCTCGCGACGTGTCGCCCGGCCGAAGCGGAGCGCCGTTCGTCGTCGCCGGTCTCTCTTAGTTATACTGGCGGTTTTGACGCTTATCGGCGCCGTCGCCATAGCCGCAACGCTCTTCGCACCTGGACCGGCGGGCAGGAATGGCAAACCGACGACCGTGATCCTCGGCGCCGGGTCGGGCCTGCCCGCGATCGCCAACCAGCTCGGTCGGGCCAATGTCATCCGTTCACCCTTGCTCTTCATCTTGGCGACCGAGGCGTCCGGCGCCGCCCATGCTCTCAAGGCCGGGGAATATGAATTCCCGCCACGCGCCTCGCTGGCGGCGGTATTGGACGCCATTCTGCATGGCCGCGTGGTCCGGCGTTTTGTCACCATCCCCGAAGGACTGACTTCCGCCCAGGCGGTGACGATCCTCAACCGCACTGAGGAACTCACGGGCGAAGTCGGGACTCCGCCGGAGGGCTCACTATTGCCGGAAACCTATCAGGTCGCGCTTGGCGAGAGCCGGGCTCATGTGCTGGCGCGTATGCGGAACGCCCGCGATTTGCTGTTGGCGCATCTATGGGCGCGCCGCGCTCCCAGGCTACCCTATCGCTCCCCCGAACAGGCGGTGATATTGGCCTCGATCGTTGAGAAGGAGACGGCTTTGGCGGACGAACGGCCACACGTTGCCGCCGTGTTCATCAATCGACTTGCCAAGGGAATGCGTCTGGAGAGCGATCCCACCGTGGTCTATGGGCTCACGGGAGGGAGGCCGCTCGGCCATGGCCTGCGGGTTTCGGAACTGGCCAGCCGCACGCCCTTCAACACCTACGCCAATGTCGGCCTGCCGGCGACGCCGATCGCCAATCCCGGCCGCGCCGCGCTTCAAGCGGCCCTTGATCCCACGTCGAGTGGCGATTTCTATTTCGTGGCTGACGGGACCGGTGGCCACGTCTTCTCCTCAACTCTGGAGGCGCACCATAAGAACGTGGCGCACTGGCGCTCGCTCGAGAAAACC
>DATCEL010000163.1:0-2783 GCA_036510115.1 Caulobacteraceae bacterium | reverse complement strand
CTCCTTGAAATATCCCGACAGTGTCTGCCTAACGTGCAAGTAACGGAGAAATCCGAGCGCCAACGGTTTGATTCACACCCCTAGGAGGCCCGCGTGAAACCGTCGGGGCTCCAGTGTTCGGCGCCGACGCCGTTGTGCATGATGAACAGGCCCTGAGCGTCGTATTTCGCCTTGATGGCCGCGAGCCTCGGATAGTTTGGGCCCCAATAGGCGCGCCGCCAGTCCCGGTTGAAATAGTTGCTCTCCGAGACATAGGAACCGCCCGCCGGCGCGAGGGGGCGTAGCGCGGCTGTTGCGGCGTCGATGCGCCGGGCGGCGTCATGAGCCTTGGCGAGGTTGGGGGCGGGATAGCCCGGATAGTCGGGCAAGCCTCCGGTGGCGATGATGGCCAGGGCGAAGGCGTCGACCACGGCCGGATTGGTGGCCGCCTGGCGCGCGGCGGCGAGGACCTCGGGCGGGGCCCCGGCGAGGCCCTTGTTGAAGTGCAGGCCGACGCTGTAGTGCCGGCTGGCGGCGAAGAGGCCATCGGCCAGGCGCGCGCGCTCGGACTTCTCTAGGAGCGACGCCGGCAGCCACAGCGAATCGTAGCCGTGGATGAACATGCTCACCTGGTCGGAATCGCCCGACCACCAGGCGTGGTTGGCTGGCGCGCCAGGTCGGATGTCGGGACGCACGAACGGCAG
Organism: Caulobacteraceae bacterium; assembly: GCA_036510115.1. GTDB lineage: Bacteria > Pseudomonadota > Alphaproteobacteria > Caulobacterales > Caulobacteraceae > Acaudatibacter. The sequence goes on along the minus strand of DATCEL010000163.1, from coordinate 2,100 downwards.
GTGCGCGGCCTTGGCGGCGGCGAAATCCCACCAGTCGCGCATCGGCTGGGCGAGCGCGCGCGGCCCCTCCATGGTGACGTCGGGGCCGGCGGCGGCGGCCCAGTCGGCGAGCGGCTTCCAGGCGGCCCTGGCTTCGGCGGGCGTCAGGTTCTGGAACACCATGTTGACCTCGATGGTATTCGAGGGGGTGATCTGGACGCTCTCGCCCCAGTGGGGGTTGATGAGATTGTCCGCGACCACATCGACGAAGGCGCCGACCAGGCGGCGGAAAGCCTCGTCGGTCTCGGCCGTGATCTTCGCCCCGCAGCCGCCGGCCTGACCGCCGAGTTCATGGGTCCTGAGGGTGAGCCGGGTGACCACCCCGAAAGCGCATTGACCGGCGCCCTTGAGCGCCCAGTAGAGATCGGGGTCGCGATGGGCGTTGACCACGCGGACCTCACCATCGGCGGTGACAATCTCGGCCTCGATGAGGCTCGCCGCCGCCAGGCCGTAGCGTTTGGAGAACGAGCCGAAGCCGCCGCCGAGAACAAGGCCGGCAACGCCGACCGTGGCGCATCCCCCGCCCTGGACATAGCGCCCGGTCTTGGTGGTCACCGCGTCGTAGGCATCGACCCACATGGCGCCGGCGCCGATCGAGACGGCGGGAATCCCCGGCCCCGCGCCGCCCATCGGCGTGAAGGCGTCATGGACGGCGATGTCGTTCATCGCTCGGGTCCAGATCAGGAGCGAGTCCGGAGCATTGGAGCCGCCCTGGTAGCTGTGGGCGCCGCCCTTCACCGCCAGGCGCAGATTGTGCCGGCGGGCGAACTTGACCGCCGCGACGACGTCGGCCGTCGTCCTGGCCTCGACGGCGTAAGTGCTGACACGCGGCGTCCAGGCGTCGAGCCAGCCGGAGACCTGAGTGCCGCCTGGCTGGTCGCCGATGTAGTAAGGGTTCGCCAGGTCTTTGTAGAGCGCCGTGCAGGCCGCGCTCTTGGCGTCAGCCTGGCAGGCGGCGGCGAGTGGGACGGGCTTTACCAGCCGACCGCCGACGGCCTCCTTCAGTCCCTCCCAGGCCGTTTCGCCCGGCCAGCCGGGATCGCCGGGTCGGACGCGGCGAGACGTCGGCGCCGCGAGCGCGGGCAGAGCCGACCCCGCCAACGCCGCCGCGGCCACGCCTTTGAGCAACTCTCGTCTGCGCATGATCACGTCCCCGGTTCGGCCGCCAAGCTTAGGGCCGCTCACCGGTCCGGGCCAGAGCGCCTAGGCCGAAATGCGTTCGACGAGATCGGCCAGGCGCTCGGCCGCGTCCGGCGTCGCCGCCGCGGCCGCCGCGGCGGCCATCCTGGCCAAGCGCGGCGAATCATCGACCAGTTCAGCCAGCAGCGCGGCGAGCGCCGGGCCGCTGAGTTCGCTCTCGCGGATGACCAGGGCCGCGCCGGTGTCGGACAGCAGGCGGGCGTTCTGGCCCTGGTCGTCGTCGAGCGCGATGCCAAGCGGGGCCAGGATAGACGGCCGGCCGGCGATGGCGATCTCCCCGACGCTCGAGGCGCCGGCGCGGGAAATGACCAGATGGGCCCAGGTCCAACGCCGCGCCATGTCGGAGAAGAACGGAGCCAGTTCCGCCTCCACCTCGGCCTCGCGATAGACCGCGGCGGCGGCTTCCAGAACTTCGGGCCGGGTCTGCTGCACGACGCTGAGACGCGCCCGCGTGGCGGCCGGCAGGGACGCCACGGCGGCCGGCACTGCCAAGGAAAGCAAACGCGCGCCCTGGCTGCCGCCGGTCACGAACAGTCGGATTGGACCCTCCGCGCTCGGCGGCTCATAGCCCTGACCCGCGAGAGCCCGGATTGACGGGCGCACGGGATTGCCAACCACGATCGCCCGGCGGCGGATGGCGGGCGGCGCCTTGATCAAGGTCGGGAAAGCGCAGGCGATGGCGGTGACCTGGGGCGCCAGCAGGCGATTGGCGCGGCCCATGACGGCATTGGCTTCGTGGATCACGGTCCTAAGGCCGAGCGTGCGGGCCGCGATCAACGTCGGGATGGTGGGGTAACCGCCAAAGCCCACGACCACCTTGGGCTTCAGCTCGCGAAGAACCGCGCGCGCCTGCCTGACCCC
>DATCEL010000162.1:0-4723 GCA_036510115.1 Caulobacteraceae bacterium | reverse complement strand
GTACTCCCCCCGCTTCGCAGGGGGAGATCGACAGGCCGCGACGGCCCTCAGGCATTCTTCAGGTACCAGTCGTAGTCGAGGGCCGAGACGACCTCGTTGAAGCGGTCCTGCTCGGCGCGCTTGACGGCGGCGAACATGGCGACGAAGCGCTCGCCCAGATAGTCCTTCATCGCGGCGGACTCGGCGAAGAGATCGACGGCGGCGTACCAGTGGGCGGGCAGGCGCTCGGCGCTCTTGGCGGCGGCGGCGTAGCCGTCGCCCTCCACCGGCGGTCCGGGATCGATCTTGCCGGTCAGGCCGTGATGGACGCCGGCCAACAAGGCGGCCAAGGCCAGATAGGGGTTGGCGTCGGCCCCGGCGACGCGGTGTTCGATGTGGCGCGAGGCGGGCGGACCTGCGGGAACGCGCAGGGAAACGGTGCGGTTGTTGATCCCCCAGGTGGAGGCGACCGGGGCGTAGGAATTGGGCCGAAAGCGGCGGTAGGAATTGGCGTTCGGGGCGAAGATGGCCATGCTTTCGGCGAGCAACGCTTTGAGGCCGCCAACGGCGTGACGCAGGGCGGGCGTCCCCTCGGCCGCGGCGGCGGCGAAGATATTGTCGCCGGCGGTGTTCAGCACACTGACGTGCAGATGCAGGCCACTGCCGGAAAGCTCGGCGAAGGGCTTGGCCATGAACGTCGCCTCGAGACCGTGGCGGGCGGCGACGCCCTTGGCCAGGCGCTTGTACATCACCGCCTCGTCGGCGGCGCGCAGGGCGTCCGGCCCATGGCGCAGGGTGAGCTCGATCTGGCCGGGGGCGTATTCGGAGATGGCCGCCTCGAGCGGCACGCCCTGGGCGTCGGCGGTCGCCCACAGCTCGCGCAGGAAGGGGGCGAAATCCTCCAGTTCGCGCAGGCCGTAGACGCCATGCTGGGTGGGGGCGAGACCGCCCTTGGGGGCGGCGAGGCGCGGCGGCGCATTGGCCTCGCGGGCGGGATCGACGAGGTAGTATTCCAGCTCGCAGGCGACGACCGGGGTCAGGCCATCGGCGGCGAAGCGTTCGATGACGCGGGCCAGGACGTGGCGCGGATCGAGATCGTTGGGGGTTTTGTCGAGTTCGTACATCGAGGCGATGAACTGGGCGGTGTCGTCGCCGAGCCACGGGGCGGGAACGAGGGTTCCGGGCGCGGGCCAGGCCGAACGGTCGGCGTCGCCGTCCTCCCAGACCAGACCGGTGGCCTCGACATCACTCCCGGTGACATCACAGACGAGCACCGAGCCTGGCAGAAAACGGCCGCTCTCATAGACCGCCATCACCTCGTGGCGGCGCAGGCGCTTGCCGCGCGGGACGCCGGACAGGGCGGTGAAGATGATCTCGAAGAAGGCGATCTCGGGATGGGCGTCAAGAAAGGCCCTGGCCTCCGCCGGATCGGCGATCCGCGCGCGCGCTGCGTCGGCGTCGATGGCCACCGGTCCCTCCTGAAATCTGTGATCACTCTTTGGTTGGCGGGGTCGGGCTGTCAAGGGCGCCCAATTCACCTCTCCCGTGGGGAGAGGTCGAGAGCGACTTCAGTCGCTCCGGGTGAAGGAGTAGGGAAGGAAGCGGTGTAACCCCTCACCCTCCCACGCTCCGCGTGGGCCCCTCCCTCTCCCTCTCAGGGAGAGGGTGCAAGCCACCGGCGCGAAGGAACGGACATGACCGAAGCAAAGGCCGCGCGAGGCGAGGACGGTGTCCATCTCAAGCCGGACCTCAGCTATGGCGGCTATCTGGAGCTGGAGCGGATCCTTTCCGCCCAGCATCCGCGCTCCGGTCAGCACGACGAGATGCTGTTCATCATCATCCATCAGGCCTCCGAACTGTGGATGAAGCTGTCGATCCACGAACTGACCGCCGCGCGGGACAGGATCGCCGCCGACGATCTGCCGAACGCCCTGAAGATGATCGCCCGGGTGGGCCGCATCCAGGCGCAGATGATCCAGTCGTGGGATGTGCTAGCGACGCTGACGCCGAGCGAATACCGGCTGATCCGCCCGTCGCTCGGGCAAAGCTCGGGATTTCAATCCTATCAGTACCGCCTGCTGGACTTCATCCTGGGCGCGCGGCGCGCCGGGGCGATGGCGGTGCACGAGGCGACGCCGGCGATCCATGCCGCCCTGGAAGCGATGATCAGCTCGCCCAGCCTCTATGACGAGGCTCTGCGCCTGCTCGGCCGGCGCGGCTTCGCTATCGACGAGAAAGTGCTGACCCGCGACTGGCGCACCCCCTATGCCGAAAGCGCCACGGTGGAGACGGCGTGGCTGGCGGTCTACCGCGACCCCGAACGTTATTGGGATCTCTATGAACTGGCCGAAAAGCTGGTCGACCTGGAGTATCGCTTCCAGCAGTGGCGCTTCGCGCACCTGACGACCGTGGAGCGGATCATCGGCGGCAAGATGGGCACTGGCGGCAGCCAAGGGCTGCCCTATCTCGCCCGCGCCCTCGACAACCGGTTTTTCTCGGAATTGCTCAAGGTCCGGACGGAATTGTAGGCCCCCCTCCCCCCGCGAAGCGGAGGGAGAAAGGCGAATCGATTCGGAGTCAGGCCTTCAGGTGTTTGGCGAGGTGCTTGTTCATTTCGAACATGTTCACCTTGTCTTTGCCCCCGAACACTGGCTTCAACTTGGAGTCCGCCAGTATCTCACGCTTATTGGCCGGATTTTGAAGTTTGTTGGCCTTTATATAGGCCCACATCTTCGAAACGACTTCGCCCCGGGAAAGTGGCGCCGAGCCGACGACCGCCGACAACTCACTGGATGGTTTCAAAACCTGTTGAAGACCGTTGGGCTTTTTGTCAGGCATTTGGTGTTCTCGCTCCCAATAGGGCCCAACGCGTCGATCGCGCCCGCCCCATAGAGAGAGAATGGCCAATTCCACGCCCTTGCCAAGCCCCAAGACGAGAAATTGTCAGTGGGGCGTCGCGGAAGATTACATCTTGACGACGATGGAGAGGCCGTCGCCGATACTGGCGAGGGTGGCCTGGACGCGCCGATCGGCATGAATCTTGGCCGCCAATGCGCGCAGGGCGACGGTGTCAGCGGAGGTTTCGGCGGGGTCGGCGACCGCCCCGCTCCACAGCATATTGTCGATCAAGATCAGGCCGCCGGGGCGCAGGAGTTCGAGGCCGAGTTCGTAGTAGGCGTCATAGCCGGTCTTGTCGGCGTCAATGAACATCAGGTCGAAATGACCGGCGCGGCCTTCGTCGAGCAGGGCGCGCAGGGTGTCGGCGGCCGGCCCGACGCGAGGGGCGACGATGTCAGCCACCCCCGCCGCGCGCCAATAGGTCGCGGCGCGATCGATCAGGGCGCCGGAGATGTCGCAGGCGACAAGCTCGGCGTCGGCCCCGTGCTGGGCCTTCATGGCCAGGGCCACGGCGGTGGAGGAATAGCCGGTGAAGACGCCGACCTCCAACGCGCGGCGGGCGCGGATGGCGGTGGCCATCACCTGCATGAAGGCGCCCTGTTCGGGGCTGATCTGCATCATCGCCCGGGGATCGGCGGCCGTCTCGGCCCGGCAGCGGGCGAGGGTTTCGTTTTCGGCGACGCCCCAGCGCTGGATATAGGCGACGACGCCTTCGCTGAGGCCCATGGTGACTGACATCGGGGTATGGCTCCTAGGCGGCTGGCCTCAGGCGGCCATGGGGGCGGCGCCGATCAGGCTTTCCAGATTGGCCTGAACGGTTCCGTAGCATTCGCACACCTTGGCCTCGAGCCGGCCGCGATCGAGGATCTCGATGCGACCGCGCGCCTTGGCGATGACGCCCTCCGCGGCCAACTCGGCCAGGAGCTGGGTCACGGTGGTGCGCTGCACCCCGACCATGGTCGCCAGATATTGCTGGGTGAGGCGCACGGTGTCCGAGGCCGTGCGGTCCTGGCTCATCAGCAACCAGCGGCAGGCGCGCGCCCGGACATCGTGCAGGGCGTTGCAGGCCACCGACTGATGAGCCTGGGCGAGATTGGCCAGGGCGTGGCGCACGAGAAGCTGGCTCAGGGCCGGGCTCTCGTTGGCGTGGCGGCGCAGATTGGCGGCCGAAAGGCGAACCGCTTCGCCAGCGATCTGGGTGAAGGTGCGGCTGGTCGAGCCGGCCTTGGCCAGGGCGGCGAGGATGCCGACCGCGCTTTCGTGGCCGACGGTATCGCTTTCCACCGTTCGCCCGTCGCTCATCACCGTGACCACCGACAGCACAGCGGTCAGGGGAAACCACACCCATTCGACTTCGTAGTCGGGCTCATAGAGAACCTCGCCCGAGGCCAGGGCGTGTCGGCTCAGATGCGGCGCCAGAGAAGCGCGGTCGGTCGCGGCGAGCCCGCGCAGAATGTAGTTGCGTGTGAACGCAGTGGAACCCGCGGTCGCCACGGCGTCCGCCAGAATTTTCCCGGGCCGACTGTCGTGCGGCCGACATTCGTCATGCGCAAGGTTCGCTATGGCCAAGCCTCCATCGCCCGATGAGGTAGGTTTGGTGAAACCGTATTTCCTGTACATCCACGACGATCGCTACGCCACACCGACGATGGAAGTCGTGACCGCGGCCGACATCGAGGGCGCCCGGATCATCGCAAAGCAACGACTGGACGCCTCGCCGCATCATCAGGCCGTGGAGATCTGGTACGAGGAAAAGCTGCTCAGCCGGATCGAGAGCGGCAGTCTCTAGAGCTTTCGACGGATGGCAAGATGCGCGTTTTTGATCTCCCCCTGCGAAGCGGGGGGA
>DATCEL010000161.1:0-9574 GCA_036510115.1 Caulobacteraceae bacterium | reverse complement strand
CTCGGAAGGGTGTCGGTAGGGTGAAGTGTGGCTCTATATGGGCCCTACCAGCGGTAATGCGAGAAGGCCCGGTTGGCCTCCGCCATCTTATGGGTGTCTTCGCGCTTCTTGACCGCGGTGCCACGATTGTTCGAGGCGTCGAGCAATTCGCCCGCCAGCTTCTCGGTCATGGTGTTCTCGCCGCGCTTGCGCGCCGCGGTGACCAGCCAGCGGATAGCAAGGGCCCGGCGGCGTTCGGGACGCACTTCCACCGGCACCTGATAGGTGGCCCCGCCGACCCGGCGTGAGCGGACCTCCACCGAGGGAGAGACATTCTCTAGGGCGGCGTGGAACGTCTCCAGGGGACCGATGTCCCGGCGACGGGTCTCGATCAGGTCGAAGGCCCCATAGATGATGTTTTCGGCGACGGCTTTCTTGCCCTCGTACATCACGTAATTCATGAATTTGGTCAGCACGAGGTCCCCGAATTTCGGATCGGGAAGGACATCGCGTTTCTCGGCGCGGCGGCGGCGGGACATGAGGGTCTGTTTTCCTTACTTGGGTCGCTTGGCGCCGTAGTGCGAACGGCGTTGCTTGCGGTCTTTGACCCCTTGGGTGTCCAAGACGCCGCGCAGGATGTGATAGCGAACGCCCGGAAGGTCCTTCACCCGGCCGCCGCGGATCAGGACCACGGAGTGTTCCTGCAGATTGTGGCCTTCGCCAGGGATGTAGCACACCGCCTCAATGCCCGAGGTCAGGCGCACCTTGGCGACCTTGCGCAGGGCCGAGTTCGGCTTCTTTGGCGTCACCGTATAGACGCGGGTGCACACGCCGCGCCGCTGCGGCGAGCCCTTCAGCGCCGGAACCTTGTTCCGGGCCGGCTTGTTCACCCGGGGCTTGCGAATCAGTTGGTTGACTGTCGGCATTCGCTCTTTCGTTTACGACGCGCTTGGGCGGTCCCAAGCTGAATGGCTTCGTGTCCGTTTCCTCAAGACAACCGTATCCGATAAACGCGAAACAGCGCCGAAACGCGACCTGCGGTTCGGCGCCTCATCTCGCCTGGCGGCGAGGCATCCGGCTCATCGGGCTAAGTCGCTAAGGAACTGGCCGCGAAAAGAGCGCGCGTGATACTCGCGAAGCCTGATCGCGTCAACGGCGAAGGACGCCGCCCTATGGACCGACCACGATCCGACCGGCGCCGAACAGGCGTCGCGACACCCGGCCGGTGGCGCGCCGGACGCTGATCACCCCGGGGCCGGCCACCGACGCGCTGACGCCGCCGGCGACGCCGCCAAAGCGGATCGAGCCAGAGCCGGCGATCGAGGCGTTAAGCTGAGCGGCGGCGCCCGCCTTGACCTCAATGGCGCCCGATCCAGCCACGCGCGCCACCAGCGGCCCTTCGACGCGGGCCACCGATATCGTCCCCTCCCCGCTCGAGACGGCCGTCAGAGGTCCCGCCACCGGTCCGGTCACGATATTCCCATTGCCGGCGACATTCAGGTCGGCCGCGTCGGCGCGGCCGACGCGCACGGCGCCCGAGCCGATCTGATCTAGCCTAAGTCGTCCCAGCACATTGGCGATCGTCCAGTTTCCGCACCCGCGGTTCTCGAACACCAGGCTCGCGGTTCGGCCGAGTTCACCGCTGACGCCATCGCCGGCGGAGACCTGCACATCGAAGGGTGTGCGAATGACCAGCCGGGGGACATCGGCGGCGGCGACAGACCCCAGGCCGCGCACACGCACGCCGAACGCGCCATCGGCCAATCGCGGACACCCTCTCACTCTGCGGTCAAGGCCGCCATCGACAAGGGTCGCTTCGCCTGATCGGGAAACCCGGATCGGCAGGTCGCGGCTCGATCGCACGATGCCGACCAGGATGTCGCGGCGCGCCTCGGGGATGATGGTCACATGCGCGGCGGCGTGGCGGATTTCCAACCGCGTGGCGCCGTTGGCGATTGCCGGAGCCAAAGTCGCGGCGAGGTAGCCGACCAGCCAAGCACGCATGTCTCACTCCGGCCCCGCCGCAAAGCGGTCGTTCGCGAGGCTAGACGAGCGCGCGGCCGCGCGCAGCTTTTTTTGAACGGCTCAGCCCTTAGCCGCCCACGGTCACCGAGCCAGAGCCCGCGATGTGCTTGGCCACCGAGCCGGCGACGTGACCGACGGTGACATCGCCGGATCCGGCGATGTTCGCCTCGAGGCTCTTGGCGATTCCGCCGAAATGAACATCGCCGGAACCGGCGATGCCGACCACCATGTCGCTCACTTGCCCGGAGGCGGCGCCCACGTCGCCCGAGCCCGCCACACGCACGTGAAGCGGGCCGCTGATCGAGGCGGCGCGCACATCGCCCGAACCGGAGGTGACGCTGTCGAGACCGTTGCGGACGTCGCGCAGGAAAATGTCCGACGATCCACTGATATGGACGTCGGCCGAGCCGACGCTGCCGCCGTGAACATCGCCTGAACCGGCAAGATGCAGGCTCAAAGGCCCGGCGACGTTGGCCACTGTCCAGTCGCCGCAGCCGGAGTTGCTGAGTTGGAGACTTTGGGCGCGGTCGACGGTCCCAAACACCGCCCCACCGGCCGAAACCTTGGCGTCGAGCGGCATGCGGACAACGATTTGAGGCAGTTCCTCATAGGGGATGAAGCCCATGCCCGCCACATTCACGCCGTGGCGGCCAAAGGCGGTCGTACAGTTCGGCCCCCGAAAGAAGCCGAGACCACCGTCGATGACAATGCGGTCGCCGATTCGATTGACGGTTAGGCGCAGGCGCGGATTTTGCCTGGTCACCGAGATGGCGACGTCGCCGCGCGCTTCGGGGATCACCGTCACCCGCGCCGCGGCATGCTCAATATCGACGGAGGCGGCGCTCGCCGCGCCCGCCATCGCCAAGGCCACGACCGTTGTCGTGAGCAACAGTTTCATCTCGAAATCTCCCTCGCCATCAGGCGACCGGCAAGCTAGCCCGCGAGAGGCGTCATGGCAGCTTAATTCGCGGTCAGATTTCGCGGACCGTGGCGCCGCGATTAACCTCTTGTTGCAGGCGAGCGCATAGAGCTTGAGCGCAGTATCGCTGTTCAGAGTGAGTCATGTCGGTCGATTGGTTGCTTTCCCTCGCCTTCAGCCTGACGCTGGTTGGCGGGCCACATTCGGGTTCACCGCCGCCCTCGGCTCAGGACATCAGATACATCGAAAGCAAGGTCAGTCTCCCTGATGACGCACCCGGGCCGCTTTCCAGTTACGAGCGCTACTATGCCTGGACGATGGACAACGGGAAGAAGTACATCTACGCCGAATACGTCTCGATAAACCTTCTGGGTCCCAACAAACCCGACCCGCCCGTCGGCCACTCACACGCCGTCACCGAACAAGACATCCCAACCGTCAGCAACGGCGGTTGCGGCGTGATCACCTTTTACTTCAATCCGCGCGCCGATCACACGCCGTCGCTCTATTGCAACGCCGTGGGTCCAAGCGCCGCGCCCTAGGCGGCGCGACCCGCTCGAATTCAGCGGAATTGCTGGCGGGGCTTATGCCCTTGCGAACACGGAACGCCGTGCTACGTTGTAGCCCAATTCAAGGACACTTCGAATGACCGAGAACGCCGTAGTCCGAGCGCGGATCAACGAACACATCAAGGACGAAGCCTCGGCGGTGTTGCGGGCCATGGGCCTTACCGCGTCGGACGCATTCAGGCTGATGATGACTCGGATCGCGGTGGAAAAGGTGTTGCCGTTCGAACCGCTGGCGCCGAACGAGGAGACGATCGACGCCATGCGCGCCGCGCGGCGCGGAGAGTTGGTGACCGCGGGCCGCCCAGACCAACTCCTCGCGAGCCTGAATGCGCGAGGTTAAGTACGCCCATCGGTTCAAACGCGACTACCGGCGTGAAAAGTCGGGCCGACACGCGAAAAGCCTCGACGATGCTCTCATGGAAGTTGTGGAGCTGTTGGCGGCCGACGCGCCGCTTCCACAGCGCAACTTCGATCACCCGCTAGCGGGCGAATGGGCGGACCACCGCGATTGTCACATCAAGCCGGATCTGGTGCTCATCTATCGAAAGCCGAACAAAGACACTCTGGAACTCGTCCGCCTCGGCTCGCATAGCGAACTCGGCTGGTGAACGCAGGCGGCCCGGGGGGTGCCTTGACCGGCATCGTCCAGTATTGCATAATGTCAACTATTGCTCAGCTAGCCAAGCCGATATTCCATCGAAATTGCGGCGAATGAGCCGATCTTTGACTCGTGAATTGAAAAGTTTCTGGCGTCCGGGCTTGCGGCCAGCGTCCGCCGTAGACTACCGTAGATTCACCGTATCTACGGTGATCTACGGTCAGCAACCGAACGCCGCCATCTCTGCAAGTTGTGGTTGACGGCGAGCGGCTTGGAGCGGGTAGCCGGGATCGAACCGGCATCCTCAGCTTGGAAGGCTGCTGCACTACCATTGTGCTATACCCGCGCCGGTCGAGGACAGCGCGTGGTGGGGGAAGTAGGACTCGAACCTACGAAGGCGTACGCCAGCGGATTTACAGTCCGCCCCCTTTGCCACTCGGGACATTCCCCCAGCGCGCTATCCTCGTTCGTGGAGGTGACTCTTAGAAGAAAATCCTCCGCTCTCCGATCCTAGGCGATGCTAGAAGACGCCAGCGAGGTCGATGGCGATGAAGCCGGGAACCTCAAAAAATCGGAGCGCGTCTTATAGTTGTGACCTCCCATCGACGCAACGACCGCCATGCGCCGCACGCCGCGCCCAAGGCGCACCGCTACGGGCGCGCCGCCCGTCAGCCTGTCGCGGCCGGCGAGTGGCTGTGGGGCTGGCACGCGATCACCGCCGCCCTGGCCAATCCGGCGCGCGGGGCCGCCCGACGGCTGATCGCCACGCCCGAGCGGGCGCGCGCGCTCGAAGGTCGTTTCGATCCGGCGACAAAGGTGGAGATCCTTGAATCCGGCGCCATCACCGCGCTGCTGCCGGCGGGCGCGGTCCATCAGGGAGTAGCTCTCGACGCCGGGCCGCTGGCGCCCATGCCGCTCGCCGATCTGGCCAGCCCGGCCGCCGGGGTGATCCTGATGCTCGATCAAGTCACGGATCCCAGAAACGTCGGCGCCATCTTCCGCGCGGCGGCCGCCTTTGGCGCGCGCGGCGTCGTCCTGCAGGATCGGCATGCGCCGCCCCTTGTCGGGGCCTTGGCCAAGGCCGCCGCCGGGGCGATCGACAAGATCGGCCACGCTCGCGAGACCAATCTCTCCCGGGCCCTCGAACGGCTGGAGGCGCTGGGCTGGCGCGCCGTGGGGCTCGACGGCGGCGCGACCGACGCCATCGGCGATGTCCTCGATGGACGGGCGACGGTGCTTGTTCTCGGGTCCGAGGGCGACGGGCTGAGGCGTCTGGTTCGCGAGCATTGCGACGCCCTGGCGCGGATTCCGATGGCCGGCGGAGTCGAAAGTCTGAACGTTGCGGCGGCCGCGGCGGTCGCTCTCTATGAGGCCGGCCGCCGCCATGGGTGACCTCTTTGCGGCCATGAGCCACTGGGGAGGTCCGGCGGCGGTCTTCCTGCAGGTAGTGATCATCGATCTGACCATGGCCGGCGACAACGCCGTCGCCGTCGGCCTGGCCGCCAACGGCCTTCCCCGCAGCCAGCGCCACCGGGCGATCGTGCTCGGTTTGGGCGCGGCGGTGGTGATGCTGATCGGCTTCGCGCTGATCGCGGTGCAACTGCTGAAGATCATCGGCCTGCTGCTGGCCGGCGGCCTGCTCCTGCTGTGGGTGTGCTGGCGGATGTGGCGCGACCTTCGCGCCCAGGATCTCGCGCGGGCCGACGGCGGCGACGCCGATGCAGCCATAGCGCCGAAATCCATGGGCCGCGCCCTTTTCGAGATTCTCGCGGCCGATCTGTCGATGTCGCTGGACAACGTCCTGGGCGTCGCCGGCGCCGCCCGCGATCACCCCCAGGTTCTCGTCTTCGGCCTGCTGTTATCGATCACGGCCACAGGCTTGGCCGCCTCCGCCATCGCCCGGCTGCTGCACCGCGCCCCGTGGCTAGGCTACATTGGCCTCGCCATCGTCATGTTCGTCGCCGGCCACATGATCTGGGATGGCGCGATGCAGATCCGCGCGCGCGTTTAGCCGCCGCCGAAACGCTCGCTCCAGGCGGCGACGTCGGTGTCCTCGATCTTGCGGAACAGAACCTCCGGCGTGGTGACCTTGCGGCCCGCCGGCAGGCGCGACAGTTCGGCCCGCGTGTCGTCGGTCGGCCAGGCGAGTGGGCCCACTTCGCCCAGGGCGCGGGCGATCTTTTCGGCGGCGAAGGGGATCACTGGCGCGCTGACCCTGGCATAGAGCGCCGCGAGGTTCAGGGCGGTGCGCACGATGACAGCGGCGCGCTCCGGATCGGACTTGATCGCCGTCCACGGCGCGGCGGCCTGAAGATATTCGTTACCGACGACCCACAGGCCGCGCAGGGATTGGCAGGCCTTGCGAAATTCGATGACCTCGAACGCCTCGGTCAGTTCGGCCAGCCGCGCCGAAACGTCGGCTGCGAGCGCGTTCTCCAGATCACCCCCCTCGCCGCCCGCTGGAACTTCGCCGCCGAAGCGGGTTTCGCAGAATTTCAGGATGCGGTTGACGAAGTTGCCGAGCACGTCGGCTAGATCGCGATTCACCGCGGCGACGAGCTGGTCCCAGGTGAAGGTGGTGTCCGAGCCCTCGGGGCTGTTGGCGGTGAGATACCAGCGCCAGCAATCCGCCGGCAGAATTTCCAGCGCCTGGTCCATGAACACCCCTCGCTTTTGCGAGGTGGAGAACTTCTCGCCGTACCAGTTCAGCCAGTTGAACGACTTCAGCATGTCCACCAGCTTCCACGGCTCGCCGGAGCCCAGGATGGTCGCCGGGAAGTTCACCGCGTGGAAGGCGACATTGTCCTTGCCCATGAACTGGACGTAGCGCACGTCGTCCGCGCCCTTGTCGGTGCGCCACCAACGCTCCCAATCCTCGCCCCGCGCATCGGCCCACTCGCGGGTGATACCGAGGTATCCGATCGGGGCGTCGAACCAGACATAATAGACTTTCGACTCGAAGCCGGGCCGGGGTCGGCCGTTCTTCAACACCGGAAACCCCCAGGCGAGATCGCGGGTGATGCCCCGGTCGATCAGGCCCTCATTCAGATGTTTCAGAGCGATCGAGCGCGACAGGGCCGACCATTCGGTCCGCGTATCGACCCAGGCGCGAATCGCTGGCGCCAGCCTCGATTGCAGCAGATAGAGGTGCCGGGTTTCTCGCATCTCCAGGTCGCGCGAACCCGAGATCACCGAATAGGGTTCGATCAGATCGACCGGGTCGAGCAGTGAGCCACAATTGTCGCATTGGTCGCCGCGCGCCGGGCGGAAGCCGCAGATCGGGCAGGTTCCCTCAACGTAGCGGTCAGGCAGGAAGCGCCGGTCGGCCAGAGAATAGATCATCTGGTCAAGACGTTCTTCTATCAATCCATGTTCTTCCAGCACTTCGGCGAAGTGGTGCGTGAGTTCGGCGTTGCGAGCCGACGACGTCTGGCCGAAGAAGTCCCAGGACAGGCCGAAGCGCCGGCCCAGGTCATGCTGAATGCGATGCTGCTCGCGGCAATAGGCGCTCACCTCCTGGCCGAGTTCGGCGGCGGCGAGTTCCGCTGGCGTACCGTGGTCGTCGGTCCCGCAGATGGCCAGGACCTCGGCCCCACGCGCGCGTTGGAATCGGGCGTAGACATCCGCCGGCAGCATCGAGCCCACCAGATTGCCCAGGTGTTTGACGCCATTGACGCCCGGCAGGGCCGAGGTGATGAGGATACAGGCCATGGCGGCGGCTTATAGGGGCAAGCCGCGCCGTTTCCCAAGGCCGGCCGCCGGCTTTGCGTCGGTCAGGCCCGGCGAAAGCGCAAGGTCATCCGGTCGCTCTCGCCGATCGTGTCGTATTTGGCCGGGTCGAAGCCGGCCGGCGTCGGCTCGCCCTTGGCGTGGGTGCGCCGGGTTGGCGGCAGCGTCCAGACACCGAACGGATGGTCCTTGGTGTCCTTGGGGTTGGCGTTGATCTCGCTGCTGGCGTCGAGGACGAAACCGCCGCCTTCGACCGCGCCTTTCAGATAGGCGGTCGAGACATAGCCGTCGCGGGCGTCCGCGGACATCGGCCGGGGATCGGCGCGATGCTCCTCGATGGCGAGAATGGCGCGAGGTTTTAGGGCCGCGTGAAAGTCGGCCAGATACTTTGCAACCAGTCCGGGTTTCCACATCCAGTCGTGAAAATTACGCGCGGTGAGCACCAGATCGGTCGAACCGGTCGCGCCCAGGGGACCCGATTGCGGACTGAAAGGAACCACCTCGATCGGCCCCCAGAGGGCTTTGTCGCTGTAGCGAGCCTTGAATTCGTCGATGTCAGCCGGCGGGACAGCGGCCACGTAGCGACCGCGCGTCGCCAGGAGATAGGGGGCCAGGATTTCCGTCCAGTAACCTCCGGAAGGCTCGACCTCGACCACGGTCATGCTGGGCGCCAGGCCCCAGAACTTCAGGCTTTGTGCGGGGTGGCGGAACGGATCGCGCGCGCGGTTGGCCGCCGAGCGTCGGGAATTGCTCAACAGCCCGGCCGGCGCGGACCAGTTCCTATCGGCGAGCACGGCGGTAGGGGCGATCGCGACCGCCGCCGCGGCGATGGCGAATTGACGACGATCCATGAGCAGAACCTTTTGCGACGAAAGCGGGAAGCTGATCCCTGGCCGCCCGCCTGGCAAGGGCGCCTGTCGGACCCTAGACGCCGCTCCAGCGGCGTATGCGGCCAATGTCCATATGGACGAAGTCAGACCCGGGATAGTAGCCGACACCACCCATTTCGAGTCCAAGCGCCGCGCCGTGCAAGCGATCGAGCTCGAGACCGGCGATGCGGATGTCAATGGCCTCGCCGAGCATATGCAGACTGCCCTGGGCGACCTCGCTGCTTTGGGCGTGGAGCATGGCGTTAGTCGCCGGCGACCGGTAGCCTGAGATCACTTCGAAGTTCGGATTGGTGTCCAGTCGCAGCGACACCGCCGTGAGCAGATCGAGCAGATGCGGCTCGATTTGGTGCACTTCGTTCGTGCGATGATCGCGGAGCACGTGATTCACCGCGCTCAGGGCGTCGGGGACATAGGCGCCATTTTCCCAATAGGCGACATTGAGCGTCTCGCCGGTGTGGAGATTGTCGAAGGCGAGGCGGCGAGCCTCGGCGGCGGCTGGGCTCGGGCTCGACCTCGCGATCAGGTCTCCAATCGGGTCGTTGTCGGCGGCGAGAGTCAGGGGCGCGACGGCGAACGCGGCGGAAGCCGCGACGATACCAAGGCCCCCTCTGAGGAGCGTACGCCTAGCCAGATGCATCTCGCCAAGACTCGCTTCACGCCGAAAAGGGATCATTAACCCTGAGACTCCTTGATACAAGGTTATCGAGCGGTCGCCGAAGCCAGCGCCGCGTTAACCTTTACGTCCCAGCCATAGAGATCGGGCCGGAATATGGCCGGACCGCCGTCGGTCGCCCCCGCCGTGCGATAGACCAGGAACACCGGCATCGACTTTGCCGGGCGCACCCAGCGCGTATCGCCCTGGGTC
>DATCEL010000160.1:0-12269 GCA_036510115.1 Caulobacteraceae bacterium | reverse complement strand
GATTCCGACCCATGCCGAGGGTAAGCGCATCCTCGTCCTCAAGCAGCCGGTCGGCGTCACCGCCGCCATCACCCCGTGGAATTTCCCCAACGCCATGATCACCCGCAAGTGTGGCCCGGCGCTCGCCGCTGGCTGCGCTATCGTGATCAAGCCCTCGGAAGAGACGCCGCTTTCCGCCTTGGCCCTGGCCGAACTGGCCGCGCGCGCCGGCATACCGAGGGGTGTGTTCAACGTCGTTCCCTCCACCCACGCCGAGGCGGTCGGCCAGGAGCTGACCGGTCATGCCCTGGTGCGGAAGGTCTCCTTCACCGGCTCGACGGCCGTCGGCCGCAAACTCATGGCCCAGTGCGCCGCCAGCGTTAAGAAAATCTCCCTCGAACTGGGCGGCAATGCGCCGTTCATCGTCTTCGACGACGCCGACCTCGACCGGGCGGTGGAAGGCGCGCTTCTCTCAAAATATCGCAACATGGGTCAGACCTGCGTGTGCGCGAACCGCTTTCTCGTTCAGGCGGGTGTGTTTGACGCCTTCGCCGCCAAGCTCGCGGCGAAAGCCGCGGCGATGAAAGTCGGCGACGGCCAGGAGGATGGCGTCGTCCAGGGACCCCTGATCAACGAAGGGGCGGTGGTTAAGGTCGAGCGGTTGCTGGCTGACGCCGTCGCCAAGGGCGCGCGCCTTCTTACCGGCGGGCATCGTCACGCGCTCGGGCGGACCTGGTTCGAGCCCACCGTGGTCACTGAGGTGACGCCGGCCATGGACATGTTCAACGAAGAGATCTTCGGGCCGGTCGCGAGCCTGACGCGTTTCGAGGACGAGCCCGAAGCAGTCCGACTGGCCAATGACACGCCCTATGGCCTGGCCGCCTATTTCTACGCCCGCGACCTGTCGCGCGTCTTCCGAGTGGCCGAGGCGCTGGAATACGGCATGGTCGGGGTCAATGAAGGCCTCATCTCCACGGAGGTGGCGCCGTTCGGCGGCATCAAACAGTCGGGACTTGGCCGCGAAGGCTCGATGTACGGTCTCGAAGAATATTTGGAGCCGAAGTACGTCCTGCTTGGTCTTTGACGCGCGGCCCATGCGGCGGCGCTACACCCATCGCTCAGTGGCGGTGGCGTAGCTTTTCTGGCCGATGGCCTTTGCGTCGCCCTTGAGGACTTCGAACCGTGTCGCCTTGCCGTCGCGCCAGAAGCGCAGATCGAAGAGGTGCTTGCCGACACGCAGGTCCCTGATGGTGAGGTCCGGAAGCCATTGCGGCAGGGCCGGGTCGATGTAGAGCTTGCCTGCCGGCCCGTCGGGTTGAAAGCCGACGATCATCTGGAGCATGGCGAAGCAGGATCCGGCCGCCCAGGCCTGGGGCACGTTCGCGCCCAGATACTGGACCGGGAAGCTGGTCGGATCGCGTTGCAGGCCGGAATAAAGCTCCGGCATCTGGTGGAGCATGAAATAGCCCGCCGCGCCGCTGACGTCCCGGGCGATGGCCGCCGCCTCGTCCGCGAAGCCATAGCGGCGGAAGCCCAAGGCGATGAGCGCGTTGTCGTGCGGCCATACCGCGCCGTTCTGGTAGGAATTGGGGTTGTATGAGGGGTTTTTGGCCGACAGCGTGCGGATGCCCCAGCCGCTCCACATGTCCGGTTTCATCAGCCGTCTCACCACCTTGGCGGCGCGCTCGGGCGGAACGATCCCCGACCAAAGGCACTGACCGGGGTTAGAGGCGACGCTCAGAATCGGCTTTTTATCGCCATCCAGGCAGAAAGCGTAGAAGCCGGAAGCCTCGTCCCAAAAGGTGTCGTTGAAGCGCTCGAAGAGCTGCTTGGCCTTGCGCCGCAGAGATCGGGCCCGGGCCGGTTTGTCTAGCGCATCGTAGATCTGCGCCATACGCAGCCACGCGTCGTCGACGTAACCTTGAATTTCGACCAGCGCCTCGCCGGAGTCTTTCCAGCCTTGGTTGCGGGTCCCGTTCTTGGATCTTGTCTGGTATTCCTGAAAGCCGTCGCCGTCCCGATCGCCGTACTTGTCGATCCAGGCGAGACACTTCTCGGCGGTCGGCATGAACCGGGTCAGCAGATCGGCATCCCCGGTGCAGCGCCAGGCGTTGTGCAGCACGATCAGGTAGAGAATGGTGGCGTCGGCGGTGCCGTAATAGGGCGTATACGGAATATCCTTGAAGTGCGCCAACTCGCCGCGTCTGAGCTCGTGCATGATTTTGCCGGCATCGGCGTCGCGCCAGTCGTCCCGCTTCTTGGCCTGATAGCGGCTGAGCACCTCCAGAGCGCCGCGGGCGAAGCTGGGGTAGACCATGGCGTTCTGTAGCGAGACGATCAGGCTGTCCCGGCCGAACAGGGCCAGGAACCAGGGTATCCCGGCGGCCGGTACGAACTCCAAATGATCGGTGCCCTCGATCGGCAGACGCAGAGCGGCCATGTCCTCCACCGACTGGCGGTAGAAGCGGTAGAACTCGTCGTTGCTCGCCTCGACCTTGAGCGCCGCGTCCTGCCACTGGGTCAGCTTATGGCGCGCGCCGGAGCCGCTGGTCTGGGCGATGCAATGTTCCGGCGCGTTGTCGATCGTCTCGCCGTCACCGATCGCATAGAGAAGACACGTGTGCCAGGCCTCGCCGGGGCCGAGTTCGAGTTGAAAGCTGATCCGGCCGTTGGCGTAGACCGGCTTTGAACCGCACTTATGGGCGGTGGTGGTGACACGGCGCTCGAAGTCCTTGTTGATATAGGTGGTCGTCAGGCGCGCATCGCCTTGCGACCATGCGGTCGTGATCCGGCCGCGCCTGACGATATTTCCGGATTTCACCTCGAATATATCGGCGAAGTCGCTGCGCACGGCGACCTCGAGATTGAACTGCACCTTGGTCATGCCGTTGTTGACCAGGTCGAGATCCTCATGGACGCCGCCGGAGATGCAGCGGCTTATCGACAGGCTGAGGGAGTGTTCAGGTACTTCCCCGATTTCGGTATGCAGGGTTGGATTGGTGAGGAAGATGCGCGCGGCGTAGTAGGCGATGTTGCCGCTGTTCAGCAGTTCCCATGGCTCGCCGTCGGCGAAGATCTGCCAGGACGAGATCACCCGGGTGTCGGAGTGATAAAATCCCTTGTCGGTCGGCCAGGGGACCTGACCGTCCTGATCGGTGATCAGCACGCCATAGCCCTGATTGATCGCCAGCCTCGGCGGTCCGACGGTGATCTCGAGAGCCATGGGTGGTTTCCGCGCTAGAGTGTTGCAACCGCTCGACTCCGGCGCCGCCGGGTTGAATGAAACAACGCTCGAGGCGGACGAAGTTTCCGGCCATGCTTACCACCTCGCCGGCGATCGCCGGATTCAGCAACGACCTTGGATCGCATCGGCCTCCACCGAGCCAGTGATCAGGCGCGCCGCCGGTTCATTGCGGGCGTAGGCCCACAGCCAATTCCAGGTGACGGCCAGGCGGCTGCGGGCCGTGATCAGGAAGTAGATGTGCGCCGCGCCCCATAGCCACCAGGCGATGACGCCAGTGAGTTTGATCTCGCCGAAATCGATGATCGCGCGGTTGCGGCCGATGGTCGCCAGGCTGCCCTGGTGATGATAGCGGAAGAGCGCCGGCGGAGTTCGTCCGGCCACGCGCGCCCTCAAAACCTCGGCCACATAGTCGCCCTGCTGCTTGGCCGCCGGAGCGATGCCGGGCACGATGCTGCCCTCTCGCCAGGCGACGGACGCGGTGTCGCCGATGACGAAGACGTCGGGCAATCCCGGGGCGCTCAGATTGGCTGTTGTCGGCGCCCGCCCGGCCCGGTCGCCGGCGAGGCCCAGCCAGTCCGCCGCCGGCGACGCCTGCACCCCGGCCGCCCAGATTATCGTGCGCGCCGCGAGCGGCCCGGTTGAGGTGACCACGCCGTCGCGACTACAAGCCGTCACCGCCTCGCCCGTCCTCACCTCGACGCCCAACGATTGGAGGGCGCGAAGCGCGTAGGCGGAGAGCGAGGGATCGAAGTTTGGCAGAATTCGCGGACCGGCTTCGATCAGCGCGACTCGCGCGCGGCGCGTGTCGATGTGGCGGAATTCGTCGGGCAGATGGGTGCGGGCCAGTTCGGCGATCGTTCCGGCCAGCTCGACGCCTGTGGGTCCCGCGCCGACGATGACGAAGGTCAGCAGCGGCCCCGCCTCCTCAGGCCTATTTTCGGCCTGTTCAAAGGCCAGCAGAATGTCGCGGCGGATTCGGGTGGCGTCCTCCAGAGTCTTGAGACCCGGTGCCCAGGCCGCCCAGCCGTCGTGGCCGAAATAGGCGTGCGTCGCGCCGGTGGCGACAACCAGAGTGTCATAAGGGACCGAGTCCGCATCGCTGAGATGAACCTGGCGCGTCTCGGTATCGACGCCGGTGACCTCGGCGAGAACGGTGGTCACCGACGGACACCGGCGCATCAGCTGGCGGACGGGCCACGCGATCTGCGACGGCGGCAGGATTGAGGTGGCCGCCTGATAGAGCAAGGGTTGGAAAAGATGGTGATTGCGCCGATCGATGAGTTGAATCGAAAAGCGCTTGTCGCCGCCCAGCCGTTTGGCGAGCTGAAGACCGCCGAAGCCGGCGCCGACCACCACCAGCCGATGCCTGCTCGGCGCGGGTCCGTTCATCCGTCGAAGCGATCCGTCCAGGCGGCGAAGGCGTCGATGAAGCTCTGGAAGAAGCCGCGCGCGGAGTCGTCGGCAAGCTTGCCATCCTTGTCGAACCGACTCCCCGCGCCGCCAACGTAGGCCTCTGGCTGCTGCATTGTCGGCACGTTCAAAAACACGAGCGACTGTCGAAGATGGTGATTGGCGCCAAAGGCGCCCGCCGCTCCGGGCGACACGCTCATCACCGCGCCGGGCTTGCCGGCAAACACGCTCTCGCCATAGGGACGCGATCCGACGTCGATGGCGTTCTTGAGCAGTCCGGGAACGGAGCGGTTGTATTCCGGCGTCACGAACAGCAAACCGGTCGCCGGCCTTACCTCATCGCGGAACCTGGTCCACGGCGCCGGGCGGGGGTCCTGCTCGTCGTCATCGGCGTTGTAGAGCGGCAGTTCGCCGATCTCGACGATACCCAGATCGAGCGACTTCGGCGCCAGTTCGATCAGCGCGCGAGCCGCCATGCGGCTGAACGATCCCTTGCGCAGGCTCCCGACCAACACGGCGACACGTCGAGGCATGATCTCCACTCCCCAAGTCCAAGGGCGGCTGAAAGCTACAACTCCGGGCGCTCGCGGCCTAGGTCTTGGACGGGCCGAAGTTCGGCGGCCGCTTTTCACGGTGCGAGGCGAGACCTTCCCGCGCCTCCGGGCCGGTGAATCCGAGAAACTCCAGCGCCAGCGAGGCGTCGAAGGTCGGGCCGGCGGCGCGCAGCCAGTTGTTGAGGGCGTATTTGGTCCAGCGGATGGCGGTCTGGGCGCCATCAGCCAGGCGGCCGGCGATTTCCACCGCCTTGGCGTCCAACTCGGCATCTTCCGCGAGGAGCGAGATCACCCCAATCCGTTCCGCCTCAACCCCGGTCAGCGTCTCACATAACAGCAGGTAGTACTTGGCCCGCGCCATGCCGCACAGCAACGGCCAGAGGATCGCCGCGTGGTCGCCGGCGGCGACGCCGAGTCTCGTGTGGCCATCAATGATCCGCGCCTGCGGCGTCGCGATCGAAATGTCGGCGAGAAGGCCGCAAACCAGTCCCGCGCCGACGGCCGGGCCCCGGATCGCGCTGACAATCGGTTTCGAGCAGTTGATGACGTTGTAGACGATCTCGCGGGCCTCGCTGAGAACCCGGGCGCGGACGTGGAAATCGTCGATGATGCCTTCGATCATGTCGAAATCGCCGCCGGCAGAGAACGCCTTGCCCGCGCCGGTGAGCACAATCGCCGCGACGGTGTCGTCGCGATCGACGTCGCGCCAGATTTCCGCCAATTCCCGGTGCATGAGCGCATCGGCGGCGTTGAGCCGCGCCGGGTTGTTCATCGTCACCCGCAGCACGCCGGCGCGCGGCCGATCAAACGACAGACGCTGGTAGCGGTCATAGGTGTCGGTCATCTCAACGCCCCGTGAAGGCCGCCGGCCGCTTGGCGAGAAAGGCGCCGACACCTTCGGCGAAGTCGTCAGTCTTACCGGCTGTCTTCTGCGCCAAACGCTCGCGGTGAAGCTGGCCGGCCCAATCCGAATCCAGCGAAGCCCACAGAATCTGGCGGCTTAGGCCCAGGGAGGCTGGCCCGGAGGCCAGAGCTTCGGCGAGACCCATGGCCGTGGGCATCAGATCGGCATCTGGAACCACGCGATTGATCATCCCCCATTCGAGGGCTTGAGCCGCCGACACTCGCTCGCCGAGAAGCGCCATTTCCATCGCCCGGACGCGACCGATCATGCGCGGCAGCAAGTAGGTCGAGCCGCCGTCGGGAACCAGGCCGATGCGCCGGAAGGCTTGCAGGAAATAGGCGCTCTCGGAGGCGACGATGAGATCGCCCAACAGGGCTAGGGAGCAGCCGACGCCAGCGGCGACCCCATTCACCGCGGTTACCAGGGGGACCGGCATCTCGCGGATGTAGGTGACAAGCGGATTGTACACGGTCTCTAGCGCGGCCCCCGCGTCTGGCTTGCCATCGCCGTCGAGCGCCCGCGCGCCCGGCCCAGCCTGCAGATTGGCCCCGGAACAGAAGCCCCGCCCCTCGCCGGTGAGCAGGATCGCCCGCGCCGGCTTGTCGGCCATCGCCGCCTGCTTGAGAGCCTGCAGCAGCTCGCCGCCCATCTCGACGCCCGCGGCGTTCAGCGTCGGCGCATCGGAGAGCGTCACCACGGTGACGTCGCCGCGCTTGTCGATCTTGATTTTCTCGTGGCTCATGGCGTCACCTCGCTCACCGACAGCCAAGCGGGCTTTCCCCTAAGGTCGTCAAGCCGGGTTCAGAAAATCGTATAGCCGCCATCGACAACGACGCTGTCGCCGGTGTGGAATCTGGAAGCGTCGGAGGCGAAATAGACCGCGATTCCGCCGAAATCCTCCGGCTCGCCCCAGCGGCGCATGGGCACGCGCCCGATGACCTGCTGGTTGAATTTCTCCCAGCCCTGCAGTCCGCTGGTCATATCGGAACGGATCCAGCCCGGCAGGACCGCGTTGGCCCGGACGCCGTGGCGCGCATATTCGACCGCGATTCCGCGGATCATGGCCAGTACGCCACTCTTGGTCGAGGCATAGGCCTGGTTGCGCGGCGCGCCGTCGATGGCCGATGTCGAGGAGGTCACCAGGAGCGAACCGCCCGGATCGCCCGCGTGCGCGCGGTCCACCATGTGCTTGCACGCCTCGCGAAACGTCCAGAACACCGCGTCGAGATTGACCTGCGTCACCCGTCGCCACTGTTCGGTGGTGAACTCGGCGAACGAAGGCGCGCCGCCGCCGACGCCGGCATTGGCGGCGACGAAATCGATCCGCCCCATCGCTTCCAGCGCGTGGGCCATGCCCGCGATCACCGCCTGTTCGTCACTGACGTCGACTCGCTCGACCAAGACTTCACCGCCCAAGGCCTCGAGCCTGGCCTCGGCGGCCGCGTTCTTCTCCGGGTTGAGGCCCCAGATGACGACCCTGGCGCCGGCGCTGGCCAGAGCCTCGGCCATGCCAAGGCCGATGCCACCGTTGCCGCCGGTGATCAGAGCGACCTTGCCGTTGAGGTCAAAGGGCTTGAAGGACATAGTTGAATTCTCCGCCGGTCGACAATTGCGTCTTGGTTCGTGGCAGGGTCAACCGCCCTTCCGGCTCAAGGCCAACTTGACGAGCGCGGGCGCCTTCCCCTATATCGCCCGCTCTTCGCGCACCCCCTCCGCCGCGGTAAACAGGAAAGCCACTCGCGTCATGTCACGCCGCTGCGAACTCACGGGCGTCGGTCCGATGACCGGTAACCGCGTCAGCCACTCGAACATCAAGTCCAAGCGGCGGTTCCTGCCGGCGCTCAGCCCGGCTTCGGTGCATTCCGACTCTCTCGGCCAGACCTTCCGGCTGCGGATTTCCAACGCCGCCCTGCGCACGCTCGACTTCCGTGGCGGTCTCGACCCCTTCCTGATGAAAGCCTCCGACGAGGACCTCTCGCCCCGCGCGCTGAAAATCAAGCGTCAGGTCAAGGCCAAACAAGCCACCAGCTGATCTTAGCTTACCGTTGATCACCGTCGATACGGTGAATCTACGGCTTTCTACGGTCCCCTTTCCCCTGCTTGCTCCCCCTCGTCACGATGCTGACAATCGTAGCCCGATACATTGCAATTTGTCAATTTTGGCGGGCTTCGTCCATCACCAGGTCTCGCCCAGCGTCAAGCACATCCACGCAGCCGGTGAGCGACATGGCGACGCGGAGTTCGGCTTTCATGATCTGCAACATGTGAGCCACACCTTCCTCGCCGCGAGCGCCGAGCGCGAAGGCCCAGGCGCGGCCGATCAGGCACGCCTTGGCGCCCAGGGCCAGAGCCCGCAGCACATCGAGGCCCGACCGCACCCCGCCGTCCATCAGCACGCTCACGCGATCACCCACGGCCTCAGCCGCGGCCGGCAGGGCGGCGATGCCCGAGGCGACGCCATCGAGCTGACGCCCGCCATGGTTGGAGACCACGATGCCGTCCGCCCCGATTCTGGCCGCCTCGCGCGCGTCCTCGGCGTCGAGCACCCCCTTGATCACCAGCGGCCCGTCCCAGTGTTCACGCACCCAGTCGATGTCCTTCCAGGTGACCGAGGGATCGAAGTTGCGCCCGATCCAGGTCCAGAACTGGGTGAGTGAAGCCAGGTCCGGGGCGACGGCGGCGATGTTGCCGGGTGTGTGCGGGCGGCCGTTCAGCCATACGTCCCACAACCAGCCGGGATGGGCGAGACCGTCGCGCGCCTCGCCCAGCCGTGCCGCCAGGGTGTTTCCGGCCATGCCGTTGCGCGCATCGCGGTAGCGCGATCCCGGAACCGGCAGGTCGACGGTGAACACCAGCACCGGGCAGCCGGCCGCGCGCGCCCGGGCCATCATCTCGGCGACGAAGCCGCGGTCGCGGAGCATGTAGAGCTGGAACCAGGGCGGCGTCGCGGCCTTGGCCACCTCGTCGATGGCGCACACGCCAACGGTCGAGAGAATGAACGGGACCCCGGCGACCTTGGCGGCCCTGGCCGCCGCCGCCTCGCCACGCCGCGAATACATGCCGGCCAGACCGATGGGCGAGAGCGCGAGCGGCATGGAAAAGGGTTGGCCAAACAGTTCGCTAGTCATCGAAAGGTTGGAGACGTCGCGCAACACCCGCTGGCGCAGCTTTACCCGCTGGAGGTCGGCGACATTGGCCGCGAGAGTCTCCTCGGCATAGGAGCCGCCATCGATGTAGTCGAACAGGACTTTCGGCAGCCGCGCCCGCGCGGCCAGACGGTAGTCGGCGACGCAAACGGGGGTCACGCCGGCTCCTTGACCCGCTTTGCGGCCTTCGGTGGGCCGCCCTGGACCCTCGGCGGTTGCTCCAAAAAGCTGGCCGCGCCACGCATGGCCGCGCGCGGCCGCTCCTCGAACAGAGCCGCGAGCTGCTCGGTGATCGCCCCACCCAACTGCTCGACATCGACGATGGTCACCGCCCGCCGGTAGTAGCGGGTCACGTCATGGCCGATGCCGATAGCGATCAGCTCGACCGGGCTCTTGGCCTCGATTTCGGCGATCACCTTGCGCAGATGGCGCTCAAGATAGTGGCCGGAGTTCACCGACAGGGTGGAATCATCGACCGGCGCGCCATCGGAAATGACCATCAGTATGCGTCTCTGTTCGGTGCGCCAGACGAGGCGTTGGTGCGCCCACATCAAAGCCTCGCCGTCGATATTCTCCTTGAGCAGCCCTTCGCGCATCATCAGGCCGAGGTTCTTGCGCGCCCGCCGCCACGGCGCGTCGGCGGATTTGTAGATGATATGTCGCAGATCGTTGAGGCGTCCGGGCGACGGCGGCTTGCCGGCTTTCAACCAGTCGTCGCGCGAGGCGCCGCCTTTCCAGGCCCGGGTGGTGAATCCCAGGATTTCCACCTTCACGCCGCAGCGCTCCAAGGTGCGGGCGAGGATATCGGCGCACACCGCCGCGACCATGATCGGACGTCCGCGCATGGAGCCCGAATTGTCGATCAGCATGGTCACCACCGTATCGCGGAACTCCGTCCCCTGTTCCTGCTTGAACGATAGCGGGGCGGTGGGATCGATGATCACCCGCGTCAGCCGCGCGGCATCGAGCTGACCCTCCTCGAGATCGAAACTCCACGCGCGGTTCTGCTGAGCCAGCAGCTTGCGCTGCAAACGGTTGGCCAGTCGGGAAACCACGTTGGAGAGATTGGCCAATTGCTGGTCGAGATAGGCGCGCAGGCGGGTCAACTCGTCCGCCTCGCACAGCTCCTCGGCGGTGATGATCTCGTCGTGTTCGGCGGTGAACAGCTTGTAAGCCGGCTCGGCCTTACCTGGGTCCTTGATGTCCGGGCGGGCGGGGGTGTCACCGTCGGTGACGTCGAGATCCTCGTCGGCCGAGGGCGTCTCGTCGGTCTCGGTTAGTTCGGCGTCCGCGGAGTCCGTCTCGCTCGACGCCTTGTCGGCATCGTCCATGGCCGAGCCTTCAGCGGACTGCTCGTCGCCGTCTCCCTCGCCTGAGGCCTCGGGCTCGCCGTCCTGACTGTCGTCATCCTGGGCTTCCTGGTCGGGAGCGTCAGAAAGATCGTCCGAAAAGTGCAGATCGCGGACGACCGCCCTGGCGATCCGGGCGAAAGCCTTCTGGTCATCGAGCGCGCCGGTCAGACGGTCAAGATCGGCGCCCGCCTGAGCCTCGATCTGATCGCGAAACGAATCCACCAGAGCCTTGGCCGCCGCTGGCGGCGGGGCGCCCGTCAGTCGCTCGCGCGCCAACATGGCGACGATGTCGGCCATCGGCGCGGTGGCGCGGTCGCCAAGGTGATCGAACCCCTTGCGCAGGGCGCCGTGCTCAAGCACGGCGGCCAGATTGTCGCGCACGCCCGCCAGGGCGTTGGCCCCAATGGCCTCAATGCGCGCCTGTTCCAGGGCGTCGTAAATCTGGGCACCCTCGACGGATTTGGGCTTGGACCTAGCGTGGGTGACGCCGTCGTGGTGGGCCACGCGCAGGGCGAGCTGATCGGCCAAACCCCGGATGCGGCTGGCTTCGGGGCCGGACAGCTCGCGCGGAGGGTGCGGCAGGACGGCGCGATGGCCGGTCAATGACGGCCCGTCGCCGGAAAACACCACTTCGAGGTCTGGCTGTTCGGCGAGTGACCGGGCCGCGTGGGCCAGGGCGCGCTTGAACACCTCCGTCGGGCTTTCCCTCTGCGACATAAGCCAAGTCTTAAGCGCGGGTGCCCGGATTAGGAAGTGTTCACGCCACCCGCTTCGGCCGTCCCAACGTCAATTGGGCGATGTAGCCGGAGCGAGATTGTCCGGCGTCGCGCGCCTGGGCGTCGAGGCGCTCCAGGACCCGACGCGGCAGGGTGATGTTAACCCGCTCCACGGCGTCGTTCAGCATGGCGGGATCGACCTCGATGACGCCAAAGGTCCAGCCCGCGTAGTCGGGGTCTTTCCGCAGGCGCTCCAGATCCGACGGCTGCGGAATTGCCTCGCCGGAGTCGAGGGTGGCGTCGATCCAGGCGGCCGCGGCTTCCTCCGCCCCAGCCACGGCGGAGTCGACGGTGTCGCCGGCGGAAAAGCATCCCGGCAGATCGGGCACGACGACGCCGAAGGCTGTCGTCTCATCTCCCGGTTCGATGACGATCGGATAGCGCACACTTACACTCCCGCTTGCCGCTGGATGGCCCTGATCAGTCCAAGCCCCAAATCCTTCCTGGGATGAGGCACGACGATGTGACCCGGCCGATCGGGATGCTTGAAAACATGGTGCGAGCCACGGACCCGATCCAACACCCAACCCGCCGCCCGCAACTCTCGGATCAAATCCGCGGACTTCACGTGCGCATCATACACACGGAGAGGTCGCCAAAGCAAGCGGCCTGGGCGCGGTTATCTATGCGCCGCGCTCCAGGCGTGGCTCTCGTCGGTGACGATGGCGACCAGATTTCCCATAGCCAGGTTGGCGTCGATCAGATGCAGGCCCCAATCCTTCTGCACCTGGCCGGCGTAGACCACGTCGCCGTTGATGTCGCTCGTTCGCCCGCCCGTCGGATCCGGGCTGACGTGGACGGCGAGGTAGTTGAACGTCGGCGTGAAGACGCAACGGGCGGTGAGCATGCCAGGCACGCTGACGAACGGCGTGGCGATCGTCTTGCCTTTTGCCCATGCCGGCGG
>DATCEL010000159.1:0-2217 GCA_036510115.1 Caulobacteraceae bacterium | reverse complement strand
CCTGGCGCTTCGCGAAGCATTGCGGTCGTTTCTCCAGTTGGCGCCTATCGACCGCGAAGTCGACGCGGCCGCGGCCGAGCGATTGAACACGGCGGCAGTCCGATTTCCGCTGACGCTGAAGGTGCTGCAGGGCGGTCGCGTCGCCTTGGGGCCATCGCGCTTTTCCCGTGTCGGCGGACTGGGCAGTGTCCTCGCCGAGCTTCAGCGGCTGGCTGAGGTGGGGCGGCTGGACCGCCTGAAAATGTGCGCCTCCGAAGAGTGTCATTGGGTGTTTTTCGATCGATCAAAGCCGGCGAACCGCCGGTGGTGCAACGCGACACTGTGCGGAAACCGCCAGAAAACCCGCGCCTATCGCGAGCGCCGCCGCGGGTAACCAGGCCGCCGCCATCGACACCGTCCTTCGCACGCTCGCCGATCCTACTCGGCGCGCGGTGTTCGAGCGGGTGGTCAATACCGAGGAGATCAGCGTGGTCGAACTGACGCGCGGGAGCGGGGTGACGCAGGGCGCCATCTCCCAGCACCTCAAGTCCCTGAAGCTGGCGGGCCTGGTCGCCGAGCGCCCCGAGGGCCGCAACGTCTATTACCGCGCCCGGCCGGAAGGCCTCGCGCCGCTGGTCGACTGGATGAGCCACTACGGCGTCTTCTGGCGCGAGCGCTTCGCCAGCCTCAGAACCCTGCTCAAGGAAATCGATCCATGAACGACGTCGCATTGGGGGAGGCGTCGCCGCTGACGCCGCAGTCCAGGGCGGCGCCGTGCCGGCCGAACGCGCCTGAGCCGGCCCGGCCAGGCCAGCCGCCAAAACTGGACTTCGACGCCTAAATATCCTAGTGTGATTCAACATAGGCGAGCAAAGAGGGCTCGGTGACATCTCGCCGGTCCTCGGATCGGAGATATCCATGGCTCAATCTTCAGATGACCCGGCGACGGCACCGGATCCGGCGAGCCCGGCCGGCGGCGAGTTTCACAACAGCGTGCTGATGCGATCCAGCAAACCGATCGGCGCGAACCACAGCTGGGCCGTGCCGGCGGTCTTGGGCCTGGCGATCATCGCCGGCGCTATCCTCTGGGGCGTGATGGCGGCGCATCCATCTGGTCCGATGGTCAACCACGCCGTCGCCGCCGCCCCGACCTCGTTCCAACCGACGGCCCCGGGCTGACGACCGCCGCCTCAGGCGCGAGATTGCAACTTGCTAGATGCGGAGCGGAAGCCGGCTAGCGGTCTTCCTCCGTCTTCACCTCGAGCGCCGCGCCGCCGTTGTAACCGTAGACGTCGTGCAGCAGCGTGAGCACTTCGCGGGTGATCGCGGCGTCGTCGAATTGATCGGCCGCGTAGGCTTTCGAGTAGTTGGGCGATCTTCCGGGATCGGCAAAGCCCGCGGCATGCAGCCGCGCCACCCTTTCTGGCGTCAGCACGCTGGTGAGCGCGGACCAGCTGTCGGCCGACTGAGCTTCGCAGTAGATCGCCGCCGGATCGGTTTCCGGGACGCACTGGAAGTAGCCGATGCCGGCATCGAAGACGACGAACACATCGCTGCGTTTGGCGTTGACACGTAGCCGCTGAATCTCGGCCGACGCCTCAGGCTGGTACCGCGCCACCAGCGCATCCACTGAGGCGGTGGGAGCGCCGGCTTTGGCTGGGGGCGCGAACCAACAGGCGTGGATCGCCGTGGCCGCCATCGCCGGCGCGTCGTTGACCATGCCGGCCAGGTTCTGCGAGAAACCGTTGCGTGGCGGGCAGGGTTCGCCGGCGATCCATCTGGTTTCGACCTCCACGCCGGCGATTTTGGCGTCGTAGCCGTCGGCCAAGGTGGTCAGCAGGGTCTGCGCGACGGCCGCGAGGGCGATCTTGTCGCTGAACTGCTGGGCATAGTTGCCGAAAGCTGGGTCGATCCGCCAGCCCAACGCCGCGATACGCGCTGAGCGCTCTGGCGTCAGCACGTGCTCGAGCGATGGCTGCAGGCGGCTTCCCGCCGCCTCACAGCGCAGACCACCGTCCGGCGGCCGGCCGCATTGGACGTATTTGTCGCCGTCCCAGATGGTGGCGAAGCCCTCCTGGCCCGGCCGGGCGCGGCTGACGATATTCTGCAGCGCGGCCTCGACCTTGGCGCTGGCCGCGAGCGTGTCGGGCTGCGCCCACGCGGCCCAGGGGAAGGCGGACGCGATGAGCAGCAACCCGATCGCCCAGGTCGCCGCGACGAGCCGTTTCAGCATCGACC
>DATCEL010000158.1:0-2092 GCA_036510115.1 Caulobacteraceae bacterium | reverse complement strand
CCGCGCTCGGCGGCAAAGGCGGCGGCGGACGGCCGGACATGGCCCAGGCCGGGGGGCCTGACGGCGCCAAGACGCACGAGGCGCTGGCGGCGGTCGAAGAGGGCGTGCGCCGGGCCGCGGGGGCGTAAATCGGGCGGGCGCCACCCTCATTCTGAGGCGCCGCGAAGCGGCCTCGAAGAATGCTCCAGCTAGCGCCGCGGATCCCGCGCCTTCTGGACCGCCTTCGAGACGCCGCGCTCTGCGCGGCCCTCAGGACGAGGCGGTATCCCCTTAAGCCATCGCCGTCTTCAAATTCTGGTCGACCTTGTCGAGAAAAGCCCCGGTCGAGAGCCACTTCTGGTCGGGCCCGACGAGGAGGGCAAGATCCTTGGTCATGGCGCCCGCCTCGACGGTGTCGACGCAGACCTTCTCGAGCGTGGCGGTGAACTTGGCGAGCGCCTCGTTGCCGTCGAGCTTCGCCCGATGCGCAAGACCGCGCGTCCAGGCGAAGATCGAGGCGATCGAGTTGGTCGAGGTCTCATTGCCCTTCTGATGCTCGCGGTGATGGCGGGTGACGGTGCCGTGCGCCGCCTCGGCTTCGACCGTCTGGCCGTCGGGCGTCATCAAGACGCTGGTCATGAGGCCGAGCGAACCGAAGCCCTGCGCGACGGTGTCGGACTGCACGTCGCCGTCGTAATTCTTGCAGGCCCAAACATAGCCGCCCGACCATTTGAGCGCGGCCGCGACCATGTCGTCGATCAGGCGATGCTCGTAAGTGATGCCGAGCGACTGGAACCGGCTCTTGAACTCGGCGTCGTACACATCCTGGAAGATGTCCTTGAAGCGGCCGTCATAGACTTTCAGAATCGTGTTCTTGGTCGAGAGGTAGACGGGGTACTTGCGCAGGAGCCCGTAGTTCAGCGAAGCGCGGGCGAAGTCGCGGATTGAATCGTCGAGATTGTACATCGCGAGAGCAATGCCGGCGCCGGGGAACTTGAACACTTCCTTCTCGATCACCTTGCCGTCCTCGCCCTCGAACCTGATGGTGAGGCGGCCCTTTCCGGGAACCTTGAAATCCGTCGCGCGATACTGGTCGCCGTAAGCGTGGCGGCCGATGATGATCGGCTGGGTCCAGCTCGGGACGAGACGCGGCACGTTCTTGCAGATGATCGGCTCGCGAAAGATGACTCCTCCTAGGATGTTGCGGATGGTGCCGTTCGGGCTTCTCCACATTTCCTTCAGATGGAACTCTTTGACCCGCGCCTCGTCCGGCGTGATGGTCGCGCATTTGACGCCGACGCCGGCGGCCTTGATCGCATGCGCCGCGTCGATCGTGACTTGGTCGTTGGTCGCGTCGCGATTCTCGACCGAGAGATCATAGTACTTGAGATCGACGTCCAGATAGGGATGGATAAGCTTGTCGCGAATCAACTGCCAGATGATGCGCGTCATCTCGTCGCCATCGAGTTCGACGACCGGATTCGTGACCTTGATCTTGGGCATCTTAAGAGGGACTCTCGTTGGCGGGAGACGCGCGACGTGCGGGCGACGAGCCCCTATAGCATCGGCGCCTTGACGGGCAAAGGCATGCATGACGCGCGCCGCATGCCGGGTTTGACCAGCGCTTGGGGGAAAGCGATCGCGCTTGCTGCGCTCGTATTTTGCCTGAGCGGCCCGGCTCATGCCGACGCGGGCGCCGAGTCTGACAACGCGGTCGCGACCCTATGCGGGATTGTCGAGGCGGCCGCCAGGGCGGAGGGGCTGCCGCCCGACTTCTTCACCAAGCTCATCTGGCGGGAGAGCTCGTTCCGGCCGAACGCGGTCAGCCCCGCAGGCGCGCAAGGGGTCGCCCAGTTCATGCCGGGGACGGCGAACGAGCGCGGGCTCATCGATCCGTTTGATCCGGCCGCGGCGATTCCGGCGTCAGCGAAGTTCTTGAATGAGCTGAAACTTCGCTTCGGCAATCTGGGTCTGGCGGCGGCCGCTTATAACGGAGGACCCACGGCGGTCGCCCACTGGCTCGCCAAGAAGGGATCGCTTCCGTTCGAAACGGAGGATTACGTGCTCGCCGTCACGGGGCACACCGCGGACGAGTGGCGGAGCGACAAGCCGC